>CALJRW010000001.1 GCA_937976335.1 uncultured bacterium
TGGTGATGAGTGAGACTTTGGCTTTAGCCAAATCGAACCAATATAAACGCATATACTAAAACACAAAGCTTAGGCAAAGACGTTTAGTCTTTGACAAAAAAATGGAAAAACCTAATGTGTTTTAGTATATACTGCTCGACATTTGGTTTTACCGTTTTTTTTCTTGAAATTTATGCATAGCATAAATTCAGATTTATTTGTTCGAGCAGTATATGTGCTTATTTCGGCAAAAAATGGCTTCGCCATTATTTTGCTTGCCCAACAAATCATTTAGTTTTTCCGCTTGAAAGCGGAAGAACCAAATGTCGTTGGGTATCTCTTATCTTCCCTCCGGGAGACTTCCGGAAATTTTCAATTTCCTTCAGTATCTTTTCCAAAAAATAAGCACTACAAATACTCTATCCCTAATCCTTTAGTATTCCTCCGTTTTTTGCTACTATCAAATCCTTATGACTGATAAATTAAAATATGCAAAATTAATAATAGATCTTGAATCTCAAGCAATTTCTCAGTTATCTAACTCAATTGATTCAAGCTTTATAGATGCTGTAGATGCTCTTCTTGCTCTTTCAAAATCTGGAAGAGTCGTAGTTTCTGGAATGGGAAAAGCTGGATTTGTAGGTATGAAAATTTCTGCAACTTTGGCGAGTACTGGCGTTCCGTCTTTTTTCCTACACCCAGCTGAAGCAGTTCATGGTGACTTAGGTCGCTACACAAAAGACGATATTGCTCTTGTTCTTTCGAATTCTGGAGAAACGGAAGAAGTTTTAAGAATGATTCCTTTCTTAAAACAAACTGGGTGTAAAATTATCTCAATCACAGGAAATACTAAATCTAATCTTCGAAAATATAGCGATATCTCTCTCTTTATAGGAGAGCTTAGTGAAGCAGGGCCTCTTGGACTTGCTCCAACTACTAGCACTTCTGTAATGCTAGCTCTTGGAGATGCGCTTGCGATGACAGTTCTTAAAAATCAAAACTTTACAAGAGAACAGTTTGCGCAAAATCATCCTGGTGGTAATTTAGGCGCAAGCTTAATTCCAGTAAAAGATTTGATGAGAACTGGAACTGAAATATGCATTGCAAAAGAAGAAGAAAATACTAAATCAGTTATTCAGAAAGTTGTTGATACTAAAAATAGAGCTGGTGCTGCAATCGTTATCAATAATCAAGGTGAACTTACAGGAGTATTGACTGATGGCGATTTAAAGAGAAAATTAATTAAAAGTACTGACTTTTTAAATGAACCTATTGCTAATATTATGACTTGTAACCCAAAATCTATAAATGAAGAATCCTTAGTTGCTGATGCATTAAAAATGGTAACTGACTATAAAATTGATGAAATAATTGTGGTTAATTCTAAAAACCAACCTGTAGGTTTACTTGATATTCAGGATGTTTTGTTGACTAAGAAGTAATTTTTTTTGTTTTATGGTAATATAATCTCACTCTTAGAAATAGCTATAAGCGTTTCCACAAAAAGCTTATGCTCTTCAGCTAAAACTCGCTTCGCAATATCTTCTGCAGTATCAGTTTCTAGAATAGGAACTTTTGATTGTAAAAGCACTGGACCTTCATCATATTCTTCATTCACAAGATGTACTGTTGCACCAGTCTCTTTTTCTCCAGCAGCAAGCACAGCTTCATGAACACGCATTCCATACATTCCCTTACCTCCAAACTTAGGAAGGAGGGACGGATGAATATTTAAGATTCTTCCTTCATAAGCTTCTAATACCTTAGGACCAATTTTTCGCATATAGCCAGCTAAAATAATTATATCTATTTTATGTTTTTTTAGATTATTTAAAATTTCAGTATCAAGTTCTTCTGGATTAGAATGTGTTTTAGAGTTAAGATGAATTGAAGGAATGTTTTCTCTCTTTGCACGCTTTAGCGCTTCAGAATTTAAATTATTACTTATAAGTAAACTTGGCGCTGCATTTAACTTGCCACTTTTACAAGCATTAATAATTGCCTGCATATTACTTCCACCATGTGATGCAAAAAATCCTAGTTTCATAGTTAAAGTTATAAACAATTTTAATAAAAAAAGCTAATAAATTTAAGGCCTTAATTTAAATATAAAATAACCCTACAACATATTAGCTGAATATCTTCATAACAAAGTTAGAAAGTTTATTATTTTAAACGTAGGTATTCTTATGTCATCAACCAACAAAAATATCGTAAAAGCTCTTGATGAAATTTTTGCTACTAACGAAAAAATTCTCAAGAATCATACAATTTTTAAAAGTCACAAAACAATTCCAAATGAAGATTTAGAGATAGCTCTAACTGTTCTACTAGTTGACTTAGCTTCTTGTGATCAAAATTTCGATCAAAAAGAATACCAGGTGATTTCTAACGGACTATATAGAATGTTCGGAACCACACGAGCTCAAGTTCAAAAATTAGTTAATCAAGCAATGTTAACAATTAATGGGATGAGAGGAGTTGATCATTTTGCAAAATTGCTTAAAACAAGCTTACCTGAAGAAGATAAACAAATAGTTTTAGATTTAATTAAAGAAATTATTCATGCGGACGATGTTGAAGATACTTTTGAACTTTATTTGCAGAAAAAGTTTGTAGATCTTCTGAATTAATCATAATAAAGATAACTATATCTATAATACTTTAGAAATTCCACATCTCTGTAACTCTGCGTTATTAAGAAAAAATGTTTGATTTCATAGTGACGCGAGTTCTGGAGATGTGGACTTTCTAGAGTGTTTAGGCAAATTACTACTCCAGCAAGAAACATTTTACACTTTTTGCCGAATACTAATTTATGAATGGTATTGGCATATTTGAACTATTAATTTATCTAACTTTAACAGGGATTATTGTCGCAATAAATACAATAGGCTTGGGAGAAATTCAACACAAACTTGCTATCGATGTAAAAACTGAAGCTAGAAAAATTGAACAGTTCTTAACAGAATCACAATTAATGGCTTTTCATTCTAAAAGAAAGTTTAAATTAGAAATTTTAGATAAAAATTTCCAATTACTACAAAATGAAAGAGTAAAGGGAAGTCTTAAATTAAATGAAAAATTAACACATAAAATTTCAACAAAAGAAGAAAAAATATATTTTTATCCTAGCGGAATAAGTAGTCCGGGCAAGGTAAAAATAACAAAAGATAGTCAAAGTTGTGAAGTAATTATTTCACTTAGATCAAGAATTCGGACTCAATGTATCTAATATGAAATTAACAGAAGTTCTTATCTCCTTTATCATTATCATTCTTGTAATTAGTGCTTATATGAAAGAGTCTATTAAAACAAGTAAACAGTTACATGTAAGCCAAAAGACATATGCTACAAGAGTTAAAGAAAATACTTTTACTGAAGAACAATTTGCTAGCTGCGAAATACTACTAGCTTTAAATTTTCATAACATTTTTAACTGCTCAAATAACAAAATTATTCTAATAAATGCAAAATAAAAAAGCTTTCATTTTAATTGAATTAATTACTGCGCTATTTCTTTCAGGGATTATAACTCTAATTTCATTTCAAGCAATCAATCTTTCAAAACATGTAACAAAAACTTATAGTGAAAAACTAAGTCAAGAAAAAACTTTTCAAAAACTAATAGCATACACTAATAGAGCTATTGATTCTTTAGATAAACATACGCTTGAAATTTATCCAATCGTTCATGAAAAAGGGAAAATATCTAGTTTAAGTAATAAGAATATTACTTTTACTAATAATACTCCAAACAACGATTCTAATGCTTTAAGTTTTTTAGAGCTTGATATCGATAAAGCTTTAAGAATTTTCTCGCTAAAGCTTATAGGAGATTATCTAGAATTCTATGCGTGTTCAAATTTTAAAACTAAACTTCATTTAGAAAATCGTAGAAGTTATTTAGGCATTACTCCTAACTCAAATGTCGAACTAGAATTCGTTTCAATTAAATCTGGGAGCATAAATCATTGCAGAACCTTAACTCTTAAAACGATAGATAAAATGCCAAATTCACTGTTAACAAATATGAGCATAAAAATGTTAATTCCAATTAAATCAAATTTAACAATTTATCTTAATGAAAAAAATGAACTAAGATTACTTAGCTTACTTGGTCCTACAGTTCTTGAAAACCAACCTCTTGGAGGAAAGGGAGAAAAATTAGAATTCAATCACTCAATCTCGAATGATTTAAATTTATACACTCTAAACTTTAAAGCTACTTTTAAGAATAGAATATTTAGAGAGTATAAAATAACAAATACAATATCTCGTGAGAAAAATATTTATTTTTTAATGCAAACTTACTAATGAACAAAGGATATTCTATAATCTCAGCTTTAATTTGCATGCTTCTTCTTAGTTTTGCATTTCTAAAACTTCATATAAGCTCTTCATCAATACTGAAACTTAGAACAAATCACGTTAAAGCAAATGTAACATCTAATATTATATTAAATGAAATAGAAAATTTAATTACAAAGGAGCAAAAAGAAAAAATTGTTTGTGATAAAAATACTAAAATTTGCTTAATAAAAAGTAATATTCGTGAAATAAAAGCGATGCATATTGGAAAATACGATGGAATGCCAATCTTTGATTTCCAGTACTACTTTCCAAAACTTAAAAAGTGTTTAGGTTTTGAAGTAAATAGTGATATTTTTTCTAAAAACAATTCTAAGCAAAACATTATCGGAAATAAAACTTGCGAAATAAATACTCAAATAAAAGAAAAAACTTTTTCTTACTTTGGTAATATTTCATTAACTTCAAATACAAACATTGACTCTTCACTCATTTCTACTACAGGATATTTTCATAGCTCAAAAGAAATTTTTATTCAGAATAATCTCACAATTTTTTCTGGTGGAGATATAGAAATTAATTCTATTAAATCAGATAAAGCTGATATCAAACTCATTTTAGTATCTACTACGGGAAAGGTAGTTCTTCATTCTCTTTCATCTAACATAAAAATTCAAGTCATAGCATATGATGATATCTTCGTTCCAAAAATATCTGAACTAGAAGATAAAATTATTAACATCACTACATACAAGGTTATAGGAAAAAATGTTCTGTGATTTTTAATTTGAATTACTTTTAATCATTAGAGGAAGCTACATCTAGATCTCTTAATCTTTTAGTTGATCCTATCAATGGCTTATGGCCAGAAGTACCAATAGTTAAACCCTTCCCACTCCTAATATTGTCCAATGACGAAGCAACAAGCGAACCTATATATGCTGCAACTGATACCATAAAAAGATGCTTCTCATCTCTAGAACCTGATGCAAGATAAACTCCAATACAACTAGTAGCAATTGCAAGCCCAAAAGATAAAATTTCTCCCGCATTAGTTGTTGCCATTAAAAGCTTCCAACATTCATTAGATATTTGACCTATTTCTTTTGCTAAATTGAGATGATCTACGTTACCCATAAGAAACATATCGCTATCATTAAAAATTTTTGTATCTTCTTCTAAATCAGATTGTAGAGATCGTCGTACTAAATTTAGTACCTTTAACTTAGCTTCGTCATTTAAAGTATGAAAATTTGCATCATTTACAGCACTAATTTCATTGACAAACATATCAAATTGTTCTTTGACTGCAGATAACGCAGTATCCTTAGAGTTATCAGGTAATTTTTGTTTTGGATTATCTATTCTACCATATGAAGCAATATTACAACTTTTAATTATCTCTTGAAATAAAATAGCTTTGTATTGAATACTTTTAGCTCTATCTTTATCTGGACCTTCTTTCCTTTTTTCTGTACTTCTTGCAAGAAGGGTAATAATCCCATCCATACACTTTAATGTGTGTTCCTCTAACTCTTGAAATGATTCACGACGCATACTAGCTCTAGATAATATTTGAAAAGCATGAACTACAGTCAAAGTAAAAACCGGAAGTATAACACTTTCTGTATTCGGCTCATAGCTCATTTCTTCTGCAAAGCGATCTATGAAATGAACAAGAGAGCCTACCCCAACTGTTATACCACCGTAATGAAGAGCGTTTGCTGGGCGTAGCATTTCAAAAAAATGAGCAGTACTATCATTTTCTCGTATGTTTAATGCTGACATTATGTTTGTTCTTGCGTCTTCTAAAAATTGATTTATAGCTTTTAAGCCATTATACGGATTAACTATTGCCCAACTTGTAAATTCGCATAGCGATAAAATCTCATTAGTACTAGTTATTGGCGGAAAAGATGAATTGACTAATTCTAAGTTCCTATTACCTGTAAGGCTTTGATGATCTGTAACTACTTGACTCATACTGTTTCACTTATACTATAGATCGTGTTTTTAGTAAAACAATATAGACTGTCAAGGCAGATTTGTCTTACATAAGACGATAAATGACTCTATCTGAGATAATCTTTTTATATCTGAGGATAATAAATCTTCATAAAAACTAACTAAATCAGGATTATGCTTTTTAGCTCCAAGTAGTAAGATATTAACTTTTCTTTTTAACTCCTCAAAAGCTTGTTTTTTTTTATTACTTTCAAAAAAATTTAAGTTCTTTATAATTGAATACACTCTAAATCTATCCATTGCCTTATATTTCTTTGATAACTGATCTTCATGACCTCCATACTTATTTACTAAAATATCAGAAACTAAACCTAAACTGTATTTAGCAGTAACGCGCAACCAAAATTCATAATCTTCACAAACGATTAAATTTTCATCATAGTTAGCAAGATTTTCATATATCTCTCTTTTTAAAATAACCGATGATGAAGAAATACAGCAGAGCTGTAAAGATTTAGAAAAAGCATCTCCTTCGGGTTGACTATGTGCTTTCTTTTTATTTACAAATTTACCATCTCTATACCAATTTTCTAAAGTTTGAGAAATTTTTAGTTTTGGATTTTTCGCATGAAATTTAAGCTGTTTTTCTAACTTACTCTCTAACCACTCGTCATCTGAATCAAGAAGCGCAATCCATTCTCCTTTAGCCATTTTTAGGGCAGTATTTCTTGCGTGAGCAACTCCTTTATTTTCAGTATGAAAAACTTGATGCCCTGAATCTTTAACTAAAGAAAAAATAGCTGATAAATCAATTGTTGAACCGTCATTTACTAAAATGAGCTCAAAATTTTTATAACTTTGAGAAAGCACTGAGCAAACAGCTCTTTTTAGCATTTTTGGCCGATTAAAACATGGAATAATTACACTTACTTTTGGCATTAGAAGAAGAATAACATATACTACAGAAAATGATAATCTTTCATACTGCACTATTTGTTGAAGCTAAACCCTTAATTGAGCATTTTAAGCTTACTAAGGATATAACTAACTCAAGTCATCAAATTTTTAGTAAAGATGATATTTTTTTAATTATTAGCGGCGTTGGCAAAGTAAAAGCTGCTACTGCTATTGGAAGCATATTAACAAAACAAAAAGCTAATATTGAAAATTTGATTTTGATTAATTTTGGAATTGCTGGCTCAAATTCAGAAAATGAGATTGAAAAATTATTTTTGATAAATAAAATTACAGATTTTGCTAGTCAAAAAAGCTTTTATAGCGATCAAATTGTTAAATCTACAATTTCTGAAAAAGAAATTATTACTTTCGATAAACCAGTTTCAAAAACTAATCTTCAGATATCTATAGATAAACAAATTGTTGATATGGAATCATCTGCAGTTTGGGAATCAGCTAGAGTATTTCTTTCTTCATCACAAATTGCAATCTTTAAAGTAATCTCCGATAGTTTAGAATCAAAAAAAGTAAATGGAGATTATGTTACAAAATTAATTAAGAAGAATATTAGCACTATAATTAATTATGCAAAAAATCTAGAGAAACTGCTCTTAGACACCTATCCTAAATGCTTAACAAATGAAGATATTATTGAGATTGAAAAACTAATCAAAGAACTTAAACTATCACATAGCGAGAAATTAAAACTAATAGAACTCTCTAAAGCTTTTAAAGTTAAAAATAAAGATTTAAGTTTAAAAAGTCTTCTTAATCAAATACCAATAAATTCTAAATCTTTATTTTCTATATTACAAATCCAGTAAAATGAGTACTAATAAAATATTCTCACATATATATATTGAACAAGAAGCGATTAACTATCCTGATACAGAACTCATTCTTTCTAAATTTAAAAATGCTCAAATAATTGAAATAAATAATTACAAAGAAATCTTTAATACACCAAGACAGAATTGGAGAATACAAAAAAAATCTCAAAAGTTAATACTAGCTGTTAAAAAAGCTGGCTTTCTTTATAAAGGAACTTCTGTAGCTCAAAATTTTAAGTATGAAAATTTTTATTACAATTCACTAATTCTTAATTGCTTGTACGACTGCGATTATTGCTATCTTCAAGGTCTATATCCTTCTGCAAATGCAGTAATTTTTGTAAATAATCAACTTTTTCAAGATACAGTAGAAGAAAAACTAAAAACTGAAATACCTCTCTATCTCTGCATATCCTATGATACAGATTTATTAGCTTTTGAAGGAACTATTCCTTTTTGTAGTCGTTGGATTGAATTTGCAAGAAAACAAAAAGATTTAATTATTGAAATTAGAACAAAGAGTGCAAATTTTAATACAATTCAAAATATAAAACCAACTGATAATGTAATTTTAGCCTGGACAATTTCCCCTTCTAGCATCACGCAAGAATATGAAAAACTAACTCCATCCTTAGATGCTCGAATAAAATCAATCAACGCTGCTCTAAAAAAAGGCTGGAAAGTAAGACTGTGTTTTGATCCTATTCTTTCAGTGAAGAACTGGGAAAGTGTATATTCAGAGTTTTTAGATCGTGTTAAACGTGATATTAACCTTAACTTAGTATCAGATATCAGTCTTGGTACTTTTAGAATTGCAAAAGATCAATTAAAGAGAATTAAAAAGGAAAGAATAGATTCTAGTATATTATATGATAATTTCATTGAAAATAATGGAATATATCAATACACTACTGAGCAAAAAGAAAAAATGGAAAATTTTGTAATAAGTAAGCTACATTCATTTGGCATTCAAGCACAACAAATAGAAAGAGTAGAAATATAATATGGAATGGTTATTTGATATCCCACTAAATGAGAATTCGATACTTTTTCTCCAAATAATTCCATTTATCTACTTTATCTATCATCTAAAATACTGGTATCTACCAGAAAAACTAAAAACTTGGGATTTTTTTCTTGGCTTCTTATGTGTTGTCTTAGGTAGTTTATTAATAATTAGACTTGCTAAAACTTACGAATATTTAAACTTTACTGAAGTAAAAATTGTTTTATTACATATCTTACCATTAATTCTTACTTTATTCGTAATTAGAAATTCTAAAAATATTTTACAACTTGCTGCTAAAGCTGGTGTAAATGTTGATTCTAAACCTGACAAAAATACTGATAAGAAATCTTCTACAAATTTTATTGCTCAAGAAATTTCTCACTATAGTTGGGATGATCTAATAATTGGAGAGGAGCTAAAAAAAGAACTATTTTTTACTCTTGAAATGTTAAAAGATCCTAAAACTTCAGAAAAATATGGAATAGAAGCACCAAAGGGAATTCTCTTAACAGGCCCTCCTGGAACTGGAAAAACAACAATTGCAAAAGTAATAGCAAATCAAGCAGGCCTCAATTTTTTTAATTTAGCTCTAAATGAAATTGTTTCTAAGTGGGTTGGCGATTCAGAAAAAAATCTTACTAAATTGTTTAATGCTGCTAGAAGAAAGGCTCCCTCTGTAATTTTTATTGATGAAATTGATTCTATCGGAAGACGTAGATCTGGAGGAGGAGGTGGTGGTGCAGCTTGGGCAGAAAACTTACTTAATCATCTTCTTCAAGAACTTGATGGAGTTAAAGGACTCCACGGAGTTTACCTTATTGGAGCAACTAACAGAGTAGATCTTGTAGATGATGCACTTAAAAGACCAGGCCGCTTAGATAAAGTAATTGAAGTTCCTCTCCCTGACTTACATGCAAGAGGAATGCTATTTCAACTTTATCTTAGTAAACTTCCTCTAACTGAAGGAGTTGATGTTCATTCTTTAGCTCAAATCACTGAAGGAAATTCAGCTGCTGATATTGCTGCAATTTCAAAACAAGCTGGATTAAATGCATTTAAGAGAGAAAGTATAAATGGAAATAAAAGAGAATATTCAGTCTCAAACACTGATATAAAACTTGCAGTTAGAGATTATGCTAAATCCTTGAATTAGGATTCTATTGAAAGTCCTAAACTCTACATGTCTATAACTTTATAACTCCGCATCACTAAGAAAAACAATAAAGAATCTTAATCTATCTACCCTTCTAAAAATTTCAATAAAACACTCCTGTCATGAGGAGCTTTTCTATGTTCCCAAAGATAAATCCCTTGCCATGTTCCAAGTGTAAGCTCTCCATGAACGATAGGAATAGAGATACTAACTTGAGTCAATATTGCTTTAATATGAGAAGGCATGTCATCTGGACCTTCTGAAGTATGAGTAAATAGCGTATCTTTTTCAGGAACTAAGCGATTTAACCAATTTTCTAGATCTTTTTTAGCACTCGGATCGGCATTTTCTTGAATAATTAAACTTGCTGAAGTGTGCTTTATATAAACAATACAGATTCCATTTAATATTCCAGAATTGTCTAACTTACTAGAAACTAGGTTTGTAATTTCATATAATCCTTGCCCATTTGTATTTATTTTAATTTTTTCAATCATGATAGAAAGGTATCAAAAAATAATTTTTTTTGCTATAAAACTAGAATGCTAAATTTTACTACATTTTTAAAATTTTATGCTAAATATAGAAACAACAAACTTAGCAAGCTAAACTCAGCTCTTGAACAAGAAAAACAACTTTTAAAGTTAGTTAAGATTGCTGAAAAAACTAAGTTTGGAATTGATCATAATTTTAGTTCTATAAAATCTGTTAAAGATTACCAAAATAACGTACCACTAAGAACTTATGAAGATTTTTGGATTAACTATTGGAAAAAACACTTTCCTAGAGTTTCTAATATTACTTGGCCAGGCACAGTACCTTTTTTTGCCGTAACCTCTGGTACCACTTCTGGTAATAAAAAATACATTCCCTACACAAAAGAAATGGCCAAATCAAACAGTAAAGCTGGCCTTGACATGCTTATTCACCACGTAACAAATAAACCAAACTCAAAGCTTTTTTCTGGAAAAACTTGTTTTTTAGGAGGTAGCACTAACTATGTAAAAGAGGCAGAAGGAATTTTCTCTGGAGATTTGAGTGGCATATCAATAAAAACTATGCCTTGGTGGGCAAAAAAAAGAACTTTTCCAGATGAGAACCTTGCAATTCTTTCTGATTGGGAAGAAAAAATAGAAAAATTTTCCAATCTGATTTTAAAAGAAGATATTCGTGCGATTTCTGGTGTACCTGCTTGGCTATTAATATTTTTTGATAAAATTTTAGAAAACACTGGCTCAAACAACTTAATTGAAGTTTTTCCTAAACTAGAAATGATTATTCATGGAGGAGTTAACTTCACTTCTTATAGAAAAAGATTTTTAGAGCTGCTTGATAATTCAGATGTAGATTTAAGGGAAGTCTACCCTGCAAGTGAAGGCTTTATAGCGACTGCTGATAGAAAATATGGAGAAGGTCTTCGTATGGTACTTGATCATGGAATTTTTTATGAATTTATCCCCTTTAATGAACTTGAAAAAGAAAACCCTACAAGACATTGGATTAAAAATGTTGAACTAGGTGTGAATTACGCAATTGTTTTAACAAGCTGCGCTGGCTGTTGGTCATATATTTTAGGTGACACAGTTGAATTCATAGATATAAAAACTCATAGATTAAAAATTACTGGTCGAACATCTTATTGCTTATCAGCTTTTGGCGAACATTTAATTGCTGACGAAATTGAGGATGCGATGAATGTTGCATCGAGCAGTATTAATATTAACTTTTCTGATTACTCAGTAGGGAGCATTTTTCCTGAGAAAAAAAATGATCTAGGTGGACACATATATGTAGTTGAATTCGATAGAGAAATTAAAACAAACGAAAAAGAGCTTTTTGCTAAAGAACTTGATAAAAGACTATCTGAAAGAAATGAAGATTATGAAAGTCATAGATCGGCTGGTTTTGGCCTTAAAGCTCCTCAAATTCTAGCTGTGGGAAATGGTACTTTTTCAAACTGGATGAAAAAGAGAGGTAAATATGGCGGACAGCATAAAGTACCTAGAATTATTACAAAACAGGAGTTATTTGAAGACTTATTGACTTTTGCGCGTCTAAATAGGTAAGGAAAATTTTAGGCTTATTTCTAATCTTAATTCGTTATAAGATAGTCTTAAATTAAGGAAAAACTATGAAAAAAACTATACTTTTACTCTTAATTCTTATTTTACCAATAACAGCATTTGCACAGCGAGAAAGAAATCAAGGAAACACTCAAAAAAACCCTAGAAACGTAACCTCTGGCACGTTTGATGTACTAGAAGATAAACCTAGAAATACTTTTCAGTATGAAGAAAATGAAAATAAAACAATTGCGCAACTTAAAAATCTTGCTCAAAATGTTTCAGGAAATTCAGTTAAAACTCAATCTAGCTTTCCGGACTATATGATCAGTTTTATTTCAGCAAACTACCTTCATTGTTCAATAAAAAAAGGAGTATGTCCTTTTTTCTTAGATTCAATTATGGAAACAGACATTATAAATTCTAAACTCAGCAATACACCAGCCTGTCCTAATATGAAAAAATTTTGGAGAGATTGGATTGATAATGATATGCAAAAAAGATGGGGACATAAAGTAAGAACTGGTCTTTTGAATAGAACTCAAGAGTTTAAGAAAAACCAATTACCTGCTTATGTAAAATGTAAAGATACAATTCAAAAAATACTTGATAAAAATAAAGATAAATCGGCAGCCGATTTCTTTAAAGAAAGATATGGAAAAGGTTCTAAAATGGCAAAATCTTTGTCTTACTCTGCCAAATATATGGAGTTAATTAAAAATAGTAAACAAAAAATTCCTAATATATTTATAGAAGTTGGGTTGAGCACTCCTAAGTAGAACACTTTACGAATTAACTTGTTTGCCTAAAGAAAGGCAATTATTTTTTCGATAACAAAAAGTAAGTTAATCTCTAATGAATTTCTAAAATTTGCTCTATTCCAGGAAGCTCAAACCTCTTGATTTTTATTTCTCTCAGCTTCTTTAACTATATATCCACACAAATTTTGAAGTTTTTTAATATTTGATAAAAGCATTAAAGGTTTTCTATAGTCTTCTTCTTCAGGAAAGTCTGTTAAAAAACCTACTAGAATAAAAGAGCCTCTATCGATTAAACTCCTCCTTCTCTCTTCGGTAGAAGTTGAATCTAAATTTTCTTCTTGGGATAAGAGATCAAGAAGTTCAATTAAAAGACTATAGTAAAATTCATGTTTATCTTTTAATTCACTAAAATTAAATAAATCTCTTTCTTCTTGTTCATTATTCTGAGCTATGTCTTGATGTGGTTCTTCTAACATTTATTTAACTAAATTTTATAACTAAATAACTAGGTTATTATTTATTGAATCTTAGTCAAATTAATCCTAATTTTTTTTAAATAAACGTATTTTATGTGAAAAAATAGCTATAGCGATAACAGAACAGCCTTAAAAGTCTATAAAAAACAGTCTTAGCTATTCCTCTCGAAGAACAACAAACCTCTTCATCCCAGCATTTTCAACAATTATCCTAATGCCTCGCTTAAGATTTCCCTTATCAATTAATTTTTTAAATTGAGACAAGCTATCAATATTAGTTTTCCCAACTTTAATAAGAATATCATCTTTCATTAAACCAGCACTTCCAGCTGGAGAATAAGGATCCACAGAAGTAACTATTACATTACCATCAGTACTAAGAGCTTCTTTTTCTTCGCTAGTTAAATCTCTCAAACTCAAGCCTAGAGAATCATCAAAAGAATCTTCTTGAGATGGAGCTTTAACCGAGTCTTTAGTATCAGATTTTCTTTCACCAATTGAAAATTTTAATTTCTTTTGTCTTCCATCTCTATATAAGAGTACATCAATTTTACTTCCTGGTTTAATCTGAGCAACTATGTTTCTAAGATCAGTAGCCGATTCAGTTCTTTGACCGTTAAGAGAGGTAACTATATCACCAGGCTGCATTCCTCCTTTTTCAGCAGGTGAATTAGCGTTGACATCCCCTATAAGAACTCCCTTACCATTAAAATCAAATGATCTTGAAAGATCTTCATCTAAATCTTGTATCGCAACACCTAACCAGCCCCTTCTCACTTTTCCATCTGATATTAAGCTATCAATTACATTTCTTGCTAAATTAACAGGAATGGCAAATCCTATTCCCATATATCCTCCACTTCTGGAGAATATAGCCGTATTTATTCCTATTACCCTGCCATTTAAATCAAGTAGTGGGCCTCCACTATTACCTGGATTGATGGCAGCATCTGTTTGTATATAATCTTCATATTGCTCACCACCAGAAATGGTTCTTCCTTTAGCGCTTACAATTCCGGCAGTAATTGTATTAGTTAAACCAAAAGGATTACCAGCTGCCACAACCCATGAACCTATTCCTAAGCTTTCAGAATCTCCAAGGATAACTGGCTTTAAACCACTAGCATTAATTTTTAAGACTGCGATATCTGTCTTAGGATCTGTACCAATAACCTCAGCTTTTAAAGTTCTCTTATCATGCAAAGTCACTTCCACTTCATCAGCACCACTAACTACATGATTATTTGTAACAATATATCCTTTGTCATCAATAATAAACCCAGAACCCATACCTTGTTTTTGTTTACGCTCTCTCTGTCTATTTTGTCCTCTACTTTGAGGCACTCTATTACTTGGAGCGCCCGGCTGTTCAAAACGTTTAAAAAATTCTTCTAAAAATTCGTTATAAGAGTTGTTAGGATGTCCCCTCATTCCTCCTCGGCCTAAATTTCTAGTATGCTTAACTTTTACAACAGAACTAATATTGACAAGAGAAGGCGTAATCTTATCTGCAACGTATTCAAAAGCTTCTGAAAGGTCGGACGCATGAGCTCGCGCCCTCAGCGCTTCTTGAGAAAAACAAGGACTAACAAGCCCAAGTAATAAAATTAGAGTAATAATTCTTTTCTTCATTCTAAATCTCCTTAAGAAACAGGACGTCAAACTGTACATTTTATTCAAGCTTATAATATCAGCATAATTGAAAAAGCTAAAAGTAAAGAGGCAAATATTTGAAATATCTAGAGAATTCTGGTATTTTGTGCTTATGTCAACTGAAGTATCAGATACTAAAAAATTAGTAAAAACTCTTTCTTACCATTTTGAAAATGAAGAGCTATTACTCCAGGCTTTGACTCACAAATCCGCTAGTAAAGTAGATCAAGACTATGAACGTTTAGAATTTGTAGGTGATGCTGTACTTGATTTAGTTATAGCTGATATTCTTCTTAAACTTCATCCTAAGGCAAAAGAAGGCGATCTTTCAAAAATGCGTGCAGCACTAGTTAATACACATAGTCTAGCATTAGCTGCAAAAGAGATCTCTCTTAGTTCTTATATTCGATTAAGTAAAAGCGAATTAGCTCAAGATGGGGCTGATAGACCATCTATACTTGCTGATGTTTTTGAAGCGATTATGGGAGCTATTTATCTTGATTCTGGATATAATGCAGCCTATAAAGTTATTGACAATTTATTTTCAGAAAAAGCAACAGATATCACCCCTACCGATCCTAAGACAGAATTACAAGAGTTACTACATACAAAAGGTAAAAACCCGCCTGAATATTTGCTAGATCGCACTGAAGGACCTGAACATGCATTGAAGTTTGTTACTTTAGTAAAAATAGACGACGATATATATGGAAGAGGTGAAGGAAGCACAAAAAAAGCGTCTCAGCAAAAAGCTGCTGCCATTGCATTAGAGAAAATAAGAAATGAGTAAATTAAAAACTGTTGCTATTGTTGGAAGAACAAATGTTGGTAAATCGACTCTTTTTAATTTAATTGCGGGAAAAAGACTCTCTATTGTTGCTGACACGCCAGGCGTTACAAGAGATAGAAACTATACATTAATTCAAAGACCAGATGTTAACTTTATGTTAATTGATACTGGTGGTTTTCTAGCTGAAGAATATGATCATCTTTATGATTCTGTAAAAAAACAAACAATTTTTGCTATTGAAGAAGCAGATTGTATCGTTGCAGTAGTTGATGGAATTTCAGGCCTACACCCTTATGATAAAGAACTCGCTCAAACCTTAAGACAACAAGAAAAAAAAGTAATTTGGATTATTAATAAATGTGAAAAACCAAGTACGGTAGAACAAGCTGTGGAATTTCATGCTCTAGGAATAGATGAATACTTTTGTATAAGCGCTGCGCACAACCAAAGAGTAGATGAGGTTCTTAGACAAATTAAAAAAGTCCTTGGAAACACAGAAGATGATAGCTCAAAAATTGATTCTCTTAAAGTTGCAATACTTGGAAAACCAAATGTTGGAAAATCCACTTTAGTAAATAGACTCATTGGCGAGAATAGAGTTATAACTTCAGATCATGCAGGAACTACTAGAGATAGGATTTACCTACCACTACAGTACGAAGAAGAAGAGTTATTACTCGTTGACACAGCTGGTTTAAGAAAAAAAAGAAAAGTAAAAGATGAAAGTATTGAAAGATATAGCACTCTTAGAACACTAAGAGAACTTGCAACATGTGATGTTGCAGTTTTAATGCTCGATGCTACTCAAGGACCTCCTTCGGACCAAGACATAAACATAGGAGCGCTAATACATGAAAGAGGGCGTTGTTTAATCATTGCTGTAAATAAATGGGATGCAGTTGAAAAAGATCATAAAAGTGCCAAAAAATTCAAAGACGAAGTATATGAACAGTTCAAATTTGCTAAATATGCGCCTGTTCTTTTCATTTCAGCTCAAACAGGAAGAAGGTGTACAAATGTTTTAAAAAAAGCTCTCCAAGTATATAAAAATTCTCAATTTAGAATTCAAACTTCAGACTTAAATAAGACTCTAGAGAGAATTTTCATTAAAAATCCACCGCCTGTACACAGAGGTCAACCAGTTAAATTGTTTTTTGCAACTCAAATTGGAATTTCACCACCTACAATTGTTCTTTTTCTAAATCTTCCTACTAAAATTAGTGCTCCTTATCAGAGATATATAATAAGAAACTTAAGAGAAGCTTATCCTTTTGAAGGAGTAGCTATAAAAATATCATTAAGGAAGAAAAGATCTTCAGATAAAGTATCAGACGACTCTGAAAGTGCTAATTCGGCTTCTTAACCTAATTTTATTTAGAAAGATATCAATAAGAATAGCTTGATCATCAAAAATTCAGCTTTAAAGTAAAATAATCATATTTTCAGAAATTTTCTTAAAAATTTAGCAATATTTACTAAAGTAAATAAGAAAAATGACGAATTCTTATTTGTAAGAGAGAAAAACCTTATTTAGGAGGAAAAATGGCAGTATCAGGAGCAATTTCAGGGGTAATATTCACACTACAGGAAAGTTATAAAAAAGAAGAACCAAAACTAGTAGATTTGTTTCCAACTAAAGCAAAAAGAATAGTTGACTCAATTCGTCTTTCTGAAACAGTTAAAAAGAGACCTAAAACTCAAATGCCCCGTTTAGCAGATTTAGCAAAGAGAACAAAAGAGAAAGTAAAACAAAGAATTTCCGAAGCAATTTTTATGAATCATGGTATTCGATACTCTGAAAAAAGCGAGCGAAATAAGTTAATAAACTACATTACTAAACTTGGTAGAAGAGCAAAAGCGCAACTAGCAATAGAAGGAAATAAGTTAGCTAGATACCTTCTTTCAAAAGACCAAGATGAAGTAATTCAACTAGCAGTTCTACTAAATCCAAAGCTTAGCATTGAAGAATTAAAGAACATTAGTAAATTGCAAAATTTGTCGTCTAAAACAATTGAAAAAATTGCAGAAAATCCTTTCTGGATTGATAATTATGATATTGCTAGAAACTTAGCATATCATCCGAATACTCCAACAAAGGTATCTTTAAGAATTTTAGCTCGAAAGACTGTTTAGAATATTAGCCTGTTGAAAAATAGAGTTCTGCTACTAGCAGTTTTTCAAACTAACAAGCTTTAAGATTTAAGCAAAATGCTCTTTTGCAACAACCATCAAAGTACATCTAGAGATAGAAACTATTTTTTGATTTTCGTTAAAAATTTTAATTTCCCAAACATGAATTTTTCTTCCTAAATTTATAGGATTTGCTTTTCCATAAACATAACCATCTTTAGTTGATCTGATATGATTTGCATTAATTTCCGCACCTACAACTCTGTATTTTGTTTCATCCACATTTAACCAACCAGCTAAAGAAGCTAGTGATTCAGCTAAAGCAACTAAAGCTCCACCATGTAATATCCCAAAAGGTTGAAGTACCTTTTCACAGACCAACATCTTAGCCTCAACACTATCCTTATATACTTTAGTAAATTCAATACCTAAAGTTTCAACTAAATGGCTTTTAGTAGGATTTAACTTTCGAATTTTATCAATTAAACAGTCTTCTATATCGATTTCTTGCTTATTTAAAAATTTACTCATCTTTTTCTACAGTTATTCCAAAAAGTAATTTACTTTCGGAAATTATTTTTTGGGTTTATTATATTTTAATAAAATCTTGCAATACTAAAGTTAAAAAATACTAACATAGTCTTGTAAAAGTTAAAAATGTAAAAAATGAACGCAAATATCAGAGGTCTTATTTCTAGCTTACTAATGTCTATATTATTTGCTATTTTGTTTTATAATTTTTATCAAAA
>CALJRW010000002.1 GCA_937976335.1 uncultured bacterium
TTAACTTCAAAAAATGGATTAGAGATTTTTATTTGACTTTTTTCTCTCAACTAAAAAATTCAATCTTACACTTTTTTGAAAATTACTATTCTAAAATACTTGTAAATTCTCTCTAATTCGGTCTTTTTAAGCGTCGACTAACTAACCTTTAATTCCATCAACTGTGGCATAGATCTACTACCAACACAAATCTGAAGCATTTTTCTAAACCTAACAAAAATACTTTCTTGAATGTAAGGAATATCATGTTTTTCACAAAGTGCTTTTACTTTTGGTTGAACTTCTTGGTATTTGGACATTGGTAAGTCAGGAAAAAGATGATGCTCAATTTGATAATTAAGCCAAATTTGAGAATGATCAATAAAATCATTTCCGCAATGATAATTAACAGAACCTAGAATTTGAGTAATATAAAATTCTTGTTTGTCATTAAAATGAAAATTAAAACGATGAACATCATCGCCAGCATGATTTGGTCCAATGACTAAGAAAGCATGAAAGTTGGTAAAGCACTCAGCAATTATTTTATTTATAAAAACAAAATATACAGCTTGCATTCCTAGAGGAAAAAATAAAAAAGGAATTAATACAAAATTAAATAAAAAGTACGGAATATAGCAAGATAGCCATAGCTTTCTTACATGCTTATTTGTAAAATCTAGCAAATTTTTTATCGTTATGTAGGCTATATGCTCATGCTTGATTTTTTTCATTCTTACAGGATCTAGCACGCTTAGAGTATTAGGAGCATAATAAGTATACTTCCAAGTAATACTAATAAAAAAGATTATTATATATTTCAAAAATTTAGGAATTTTTAAACTTCTGCAAAAATTCAGATGTCGTTCAACAAGATCTGGATCTGCCTCTTCACAAGTATGATAATGGTGTAAAATATTATGTTCATAATCCCAAGCATCAGGGTGTAGCCAATCAAACCAATCTTTAAATCTATTTTTTCCTCGAGCAAAAACTTTGCTCGTATAGCTTTTAGGAATATTAGGAACTTTATTGTAGCCTTTATGTAGAATATGGTGGGCAAGCAACCAGCGGGTAAAGTGTCCAAAACTTATTAAAAAAGCAGTTATTGGATTTGGTATTATCCAAGCAGTAGCAAGTCCAAGAAAAGAACAAATTCGGCCTCTTTTTTCTATTTTTTTTAAGTGTAAAAAGTCGTCATATGAAATACTTTCGTATGTTTCTTTTTTTAGTTTTTCTAGGTCGTTACAGAAAGCTGAAATTTTTAGTTTGTTAAGCATATTTAGTTTTAAAAATTAAATTTAGATACCTATAACTTCCCATGCTTTGATAAAAAGGTCTAGTCCAGTTAATTTATGAGAATACTATTATATTTGATTTTGCAGTGAAAACTAAAAATTGTTTACGATCAGTTTTGTAGAGAATAATTATTTAGATTCAATCAAAGGTAAAATATCAATTTTTAAACCTACAGCTTTGAGAATACTAACAAAAGTCATTAAAGTAGGGTTATCTGTTTTACCAGAGATCAATCTATGTAAGTGTTGCCTGCTAATATCTGCTTCTTCTGCAATGCTAGATATGTTTCCATGAGCCTTTATTATATCTTGTAGTGCAAGAGCTAAAAAAGACATATCTCCGTCTTTCATAACATCATCGATTACTGATTTAAGGTATAGAGCTGCAAACTTGGGTTGCTTGAGTCTTTTAATTTGATCTTCTTCAAAACTTTTAGTTGGCAATTTTTTGTTCCTTTATATAGTTATTCCACAATTTTTGGGCAAATTTAATATCTCTTTTTTGAGATCCTTTATGTCCTCCAGATAGTAAAAGAATAATTTCCTTGTTACTCATTCCAAAATAAACTCTATACCCTGGACCTTGTTTAAATTTTAGTTTGAATACTCCTTTTCCAAGAGGTTTATAATTACCCAAGTTTCCAAGTCTAAGCCTTGCAATTCTTTTAGTAATTTGAACTTGTACATCTGTAGACAGCTCTTCTAACCACTCGTTAAATGGAGAAACGCCATTAAGCGTTTTATAGACTCTTACATCTTTAGTTCTAATTTCCATTATGTCATATAAATGTTACAGTGTCAAGTAAAAGTTAGATAAGCAATTTCAACTAATGTAATCGACTATTAGTTTTTATAGTTGTTGTCAGATCAGAAAAAAATAGTTAGTGAGGATAGCTTGTCATGATTTTAAACAAGCTTTTTAGCGAAATTATTATATAAGTTTTTGATTTTCTTGAATATCAGTTTTATTTGTTCGATTTGGCTAAAGCTAAAGTCTCACTCATCACCAAAAATTTTTAAGTTTTTAGGAAAAACTCAAAATCGGTGACTATATGTTCTTATTACTAAATAAAGAGATTTTTACTTAACATAAACAATCAAATCTTCAATTAAATCCCCTTTTCTAAGTTTCTCTAAAACATCAAACCCAGAAACAACCTTTCCAAAAATAGTATGTCTTCCTTCCATAGAATAAACATTTTTAAGTAAAATTCTAAATTGACTACCATGAGAATTTCTTGTGTGCTCTAGATCGAGATCGTTAGGTTTTCTTACCATCACTAAAGATCCTTTAGAAAACTTCTTTTGGCTAAATTCAGGGGGAATGCTATATCCAGGGCCACTATTAATTTCTCTATTAGGAGCTCCAGTTTGAATAACATATCCTTTTTCAAAGATATGAAAACTAAGTCCATCATAAAAATTCGTATCTGCTAGAAATTTAAAATTAGAAACATGCCATGGAGCAATTTCAGGAAAGAGTTTTACGATTAAATCACCTTTACTTGTTTTAATTAAAGCGCTATTGATTTTTTTTATTCCTGATTTATTTGGAAGGCTAAAGGGAGGGGGAGAGTCTGCAAATAAATATGTTGAAAGTAACATAGCAGTAAATAGAAGTAGCTTTTTCATTTTATTGATTATATATTTTTATTCTCTAAGTTTCTAGAATGTTTTTGTTGTAGTTTTTTACATGATTACAAAGGGAAAAAAATACTCGAGGTTAACCCGAGTAGTATTTTACTAAATTATGTAAATAAGCTCCTAGCTTATCTCCTAAGTCAGTAATTTCGAATTGAGCATTTACTATTTTTAATACTGCTTGTGATTCTCTTAAGCTACCTAATGCTATTATGTAAAATCTCTTCTTATCTTTAGGAGTTTCTCTCCCATATCCTTCAGCTAGGTTAAGTGCAATGCTTGATGACGATCTATCCAACTGATTTTTTAGATATCCAGGTAACTTAAGTTTCTGACATTCTGAATAAAATTCTTTAGCTAAAATAAAAGTTCTAAAATTTTTCATATTTTTTCTCCTAAAAAAAGGTTACACCCAAGGCGCCAGCCGCTAATCTTTTTTTAG
>CALJRW010000003.1 GCA_937976335.1 uncultured bacterium
CATCTATATATAACTTCTGAGCTTGTTTTATTAAGAGGCTGGCAAAGTCTCTATAGATTCTCCAATCTCTTTTGTTATTTGCTACTGCTAAAGTGTTACGAGAAACTCTACTGCGTATTCCAGCTCTATAAGTTTTCTTTCAAGAAAGTCATGCGTAGAGTGATTTTGAGATTCATGACTTTTGCTACAATCATCTTTAAGCGTTTCTTTTCCTTCTGTAAATAAGCTTACAAAAAAATCGTATATATTGTAAATCACACCAATTGCTAAGAAAAAAAGGAACGTGTAAACTATGTATTTAATAATATTGACAGTTATAAAGAAAAAAGTTTTTATTTTGGAAAAAATATTTTTAGGTTTTGCTCGCTTATTTTTGCTTTCAGCTAAGATACTTGCTTTTTTAAAATAAGAATTTGCAATTTTTAAATTTTTCTTTACTCCATCTCCGTGCTTATACATTAAGGCTAATTTTCTGTAAGCATCTAAATGACCATGTTGAGCTGCTTTATGAAAAAAATTGTACGCAGTTTTAAAATTCCTGGGAATTCCATCTCCTCTTGCGTAAAGTCGTCCTAGTAAATAGTTAGCAGGAGGGTATTCTTTGCTTGATATTTTTTTTAAAATTTTTAGTGTTTGTTTGTAATCTTTTGCGATGAATAGCTTTTCTGCTTTTTTATATTCTAGTTCTACTTGATAAGATTCTCCGTAAGAAAAACCACTACAAGTTAGGCTAACTAAAACTAATATAATTCTTACCATTGGTATTTGTTATTAAAATATATAGAGTTTAATTATTTTCTTCAACATTTAACTCTCCACAATAGTCAAGTATAGGCTTTTTGCCAAGCTGCCCTACTTCCTACTGGCCAATTGATTCCCTACAGATTCATCTACTGATCCGTAGCACCTAGGTCAAGAAAGTTAATACATCTATATACTTATATTGAGCTGTTTATAATAGTCTTTTTAAGTAATTAGAAATATTAGAAATTTAAAATCGGGGGTAAAAATTATCATTGCAGTTTATAAAGAATAGGTTTAATAAGACCTATACTTTATCCTTGAGAGTAACAATATGGAACCATTAAAAAAAATTGAACTTATAAAACAAAAATCTTTTATCCCCGAGAATCATTTTTATACAAGAGTTCTTAACGCGACAATACATCCTTTAGTTGCTTTTTTTATTCGAATGGATATTGAAAGATTAATTGCTAGGTTTTGCCATTTAAACCCTCAAGTAGAAAAAAAAGTCCTTCAAGAAATTTTGAGTTATCAACCCAAATTTTTATTTTGGGCTGGAGGAGATGTTTTTAATACAACCACATCAAGCGGTTCAAAAAAAATGGTTCTGATCGAAACGAATAGTTCTCCATCTGGACAAAAATCTATGCCTTTATTTGTAGAACACAAGGAGCATGGTGGTTATAGATTTTTATTAGAAAATAGTTTTAAAAATGCTTTGGATAGAGGTAGAAATAAAGATGGTGAGTTGGCAGTTTTTTATGACAAAAATTACATGGAAGCATCTGGATATGCTTCAACACTTGCAGAGATATTTAAACGAGATGTATATCTTGTTCCTTGGTTTAATGATGAAGACAATTCTCACATTAAAATTGAAAATAGGTATATTTATGTACAAGATGAAAGTAATGAATGGGTGAAAATTAAAGGTGCGCTTAGATATGTCACTCAAAAACCATGGAATAGAATCCCAGTTAACCTAAAAACATTCGTTATGAATCCCGTTTTGGCATGCCTGGCAGGCGGAAGAAATAAAATGGTAGCGTCGATGGCTTACGATTTATATAACGGAGAGCTTGCAGGATCGGGTTTAAGCATAAATGTCCCTGAAACTATCAGAGATTTAAGTAAAAACGAAGTGCCTTTACTTGTAAAAAAATTTGGTGGTCATGCAGTTATTAAGATCCCATATAGCAATGCTGGTCAAGGTGTTTATACGATCACTTCACAAAAAGAGTTAGATAGCTTTATGGAGCTTGATTTTCCTTATGATAAGTTTATTGTACAAAGCTTAATTGGGAATTATACTTGGAGCTCCGAAGGTGCGCTAGGAAAATATTATCATGTAGGAACTGTTCCTGACCGTGATTCTAAAATTTATGTAGCAGATTTAAGAATGATGATAGGATCTACAATTAGTGGGTATCGTCCAGTTGCAGTATATGGGAGAAAAGCTCAACTTCCTATTCCAGATAAACTACTAAGCGATATTAATTCCTGGGAGGTTTTAGGTACTAATTTGTCTCTTAAGATTGAAAAAAATAAGTGGGAAAGCGATACAAGTAGATTGCTCTTGATGGACAGAAAAGACTTTAATAAAATAGGTGTTGGCCTTGATGAGTTAATACATGCATTTATTCAGACTGTTCTTGGTGCTATAGCTATTGATAAGATGGCTATGAACTTGATAACTACGAAAGGTGTTTTTAGAAAAAGACTTTTTTCGTCTATAAATCCGGATAAAGCTTTTTTAAGTGAGATAGTAGAATGAATTCACCTATAAAAAAATCAAAAGTAAGAAAACCACAAGCTATAGATTTGAATGAATTTGAATTAGGAGAAAGAAAAGATTTCTTCTTACATCTATATGAATTTGCTACTGGGGCTCCAGTTAGGGTTCCTTTTATAGTGGCTAGGGGAAAATTGCCAGGTCCTGTTTTAGGAATAACAGCAGCCTTGCATGGCAACGAACTTAATGGGATTAAAATAATTCAAAATCTTCTGGAAGATTTAGATTTAGAGACGCTTCGTGGAACATTAGTATGCGCTCCTGTTGTTAACGTTCCAGGGTTTGATAGAGGACAAAGATATTTCTCTGATGGCTTAGATTTAAATAATTATTTTCCTGGAAAATTTAATGGTCAGCCAGCTGAACAATACGCAAGATCTTTTGTTAGTACTTTCTTACCTCCAATTGATTATTTAGTTGATATTCATACGGCGAGTCAAGGAAGGCTAAACACTCTTTATGTTAGAGTTGATCGGGAAGCTGAAAAAGCTAATAAAATGGCTAAATTATTCAATCCTGAAATAATTCTCCAATCCAAAGGAGGAGATGGGACTCTTAGAAACGCTGCTAAGAAAAAGGGCATCCCCTCTATAACTGTAGAGGCGGGAAATCCAAATGTATTACAAGGGAAAATGGTTTTTGATGGAGAAAATGGTGTTAAAAACATAATGAGAGATCTAGAAATGATAGAAGGGGATATTAAGCTGACAAGGAAACCAGTTATCTGTAAATCATCGTCTTGGATAAGAACTACTGGTGGAGGTCTTTTGGAAATTAAATTTGGATTAGGAGATAAGATTAACAAAAAGCAATTGCTTGCTTACACAATTGATCCCTTTGGTAATATTTTACAAGAATACTTTGCACCGTATGCTGGCATAGTCATAGGTAGGGCTGCCTATCCAGTTGCTATACCCGGAACTCGTTTTTGTCATTTAGGTAAAATAGAAGAAAAGTTATGAGTAGAAAACCAAAAATTTGGATTCTTTCACAATTACAGAATTCTCCTAGTTCAGTGTTGCTTTTAGAAGATTCTAAGAAGTTTGATTGCGAGATAGCTTTAGTTAATCCTTTAAATCTTGATTTTGTTATTGGAGAAAGAAAAGTTTACTTAAATGGTAAAGAAGTAAATTTTCCAGATGTTATTTTAACACGTATGGGTAGTGCTTTGCCCAGAGTAGGGTTGCATGTTCTACACTTTTTAGAGTCTTCTGGCGTGAAGTGTGTAAATAGTTATCAGTCTTTATTAAATTCAAGAAATAAGATTAAATGTGCCCAGTTGCTTGATAATAATGATATTGATGTACCAAAATCTGCAATTATTGGACATGATTCAGATTTAGATGGGCTAACACAGTCGATAAGTGGACCTCCTTGGATTCTTAAACTTCCTGAAGGTATAAAGGGGTCGGGAGTGATGAAGATTGAATCTTTGGTTTCTCTAAAATCGACAGTTGACGCTTTTAGAAGCCTTAACACAAGTTTGCTTTTACAAGAGTTCCTTGAGTTAGATGAACCGCACGATATTAGAATTTTTGTTTTAAATGGTAAATGTATAACTGCCGTGAAGAGAACTGCGATGGAAAGTGAGTTTAGGTCAAATATTTTTAGAGGAGCTGGCGCAATTAAGTTTGATTTAGATTTAGAGCTTGAAAAGCTCGCAATTAAAACCACAGATGCTCTTGGCTTGAGTATGTCAGGTGTTGATGTTATTCAATCAAAATCAGGATCTTTAGTAGTAGAAGTTAATGGATCGCCTGGAATTGCTGGAACTCAAGTGCATAGCGGTGTTGATATTTCCACTCAAATTTTAGAATATTTATTGAATTTAACAAACTAGTTTATTCATGAGCTCGATAGAAACTTTTGATCTTAGACCTGGTAGGATTTTAAATAAAAAATATGAAGTGATATCTCTACTCGGAGCAGGTTGGGAGGGAGAAGTATACAAAGTAAAAGAGCTTTCTACAGGTATAGAAAGGGCAGCAAAGTTTTTCTTTCATGAAAAAAACCCAAAAAATAAACAAGCTAAATGGTATGCCAAAAAGCTTCATAAGTTACGTTCATGTTCAATTTTAATTCATTATCAAACACAAGAAGAGATTTTAGTTAGGAAAAGACCAGTAACATATTTGATTTCGGAATATGTAGAAGGAGAGTTGTTGATTGATTTTCTTAAAACTAGAAAAGGAAAGCGGTTGACAACTTTTGAAGGCTTACATTTACTATATGCTTTATCTAAAGGAATAGAGAAGATTCATTTACTAAAAGAGTACCATGGAGATTTGCACTCTGAAAATATAATTGTGACAAAATTTGGCTTAGGCTTTAAGCTTAAGCTCTTAGATATGTATAAGTGGGACTTGGCAAGTCGACATAATATTGAAGATGATGTTTGTAATTTAATTAGAATTTTTTATGATTCAATTGGAGGTACTAAGCGTTATTCTAAACACCCTAAAGCCGTCAAAGAAATCTGTTGTGGTTTGAAAAAATCTCTTATTGTTAAAAAATTCAAAACTGCTGGACATCTCAGACGTTATCTTGAAATCATGCATTTAGATTAAGTGCCAATTGAAAAATATAGTTCTACTATGAAAAAAGCTTACTGGTTTACTGATCCCTGCCACCTAGGGAGTGTCGAAAAACGGCTAAAACCCCCTAGATACAATTACTTGAAAATCTGTTAAAACCTTTTTATGAGTTTAAAGAAGGAGAATAAACAGATGAGCATGTACATCCCGAATTTAGAAGAGCTAATATCAGAAGAT
>CALJRW010000004.1 GCA_937976335.1 uncultured bacterium
TAGAACTACAGTCGGAAATCCATCAATTGTCATTGCATCTGAATCATTACCATCTGAAAAACTACCTGCACCAATGTTTGGCATAGTGATGCCTTTACCTTCTAAAGGGGCACCTGCTACGTAATCTGCTGGATTATCCAATGCGACTGAATAATTTGTGTCAGCTAAAATCGAATTACTCGCAAGCATGTTAGAATTTGATAAGCCTCCAAACACATAACTACCATTTGCATCAGTAATCGCAGTTCCAATTAATGTACCTGCTGAATCATAAAGATTAACTGTAACTCCTCCTAAAGGCATTTCTCCAGGATCTTGAACACCATCACCATCAACATCCATAAATACAAAATTACCTATTTCAATAGGAGGTTGGTCACATAGTAAATCTATATCACCTAAACCATTACCTTTAGCTGCTGATGCTGGATCTGTAACTCTATCATGAATCGTATAAGCTTTCCTTGGTTCTCCAGCAATCTCATCATGAGCAGATCCAGTTGTATTGCTAAATCTAAGAGTCCCACCTGAGCTAAAATGTCCGCCATTAGTTGAAGGTTGTTCAAAAACACTTGGATCCATTGCTGTCACCATAACTTCATCAGTTCCTGGAAAAATTGCCATTCCCCCTTGAACAACCTCACCATGAAAACCATATACGGAATCAGCAGACGAAAGCCTAGTTGCTACATCATCAAAATAAAACTCACCACCCCCAGGTCCTCCATTTGGACCTATATTTGGACCTGTAGGAGTAACACCTACAAAAGAACCAACACTTGTTATGCCATCAGTTGTAACACCTCCACAACTTCCATTATCTTCAAGTTCATACATAGTGCCAACCTTACAAACTCTTAAAAGTTCTCCACCAGATCTCGTTCCAGGTCTTGTTGTGTCACCTAAAATTGTAGTGTATCCAGTAGCATGTTGATAAGCGAACCTATCAGCAAAAGCTAAAATCATAGTAGGTTCACCATCTCCACTATCTGAAGAATAAGAAGGTTCAAAATCAATCGCACTGAGTAAAGGAGATTGCCAACTAGCACCAGTAGAAAAGTATTGTACAGAATTATTTCCAATGGCAGCTCCCCAAACATCTGCCCAAGGATGCCAATCAGCTCTAATAGCGTTTTCTCCAGTACTAAGCGCTCCAGCAGGAGATGCCTTCCCATAATTTAGTGGAAAATCAAAAACATACTGAAAATCTGGAACTGCCGCATCTGGATCTAAGGAAAATATATAGGCACGTAAATTGTCGGCCTTATTTGGATCATCTGTATCCATGACTTCATTCTCACCAGAGCATACACCTCCAATATAAACTAAGCCTGTGTCATCATTCACCTTAACTGCAAAAGGTCTAAATTCTCCGTTTGTACAAGAAAACCCCTGAGCAGTAAAACTAGAAACAATATCATACTCTACGATATCGCTAGCAACAGGTGGTGCAGGAAAATTAGCAGTTGAGATTTGGTATAAAACTCTATCATTTAAGTTCATTGCCCATAAAGCATTGTTATCGTTTGATACATCAATTCCACCAAAAGACATTTTACCAACTTTATCAAAGCTAGTTTCGTCATGAATATTATCATTAAAATCTGCAAGTAAGCCCGTATGTGGATCTGCTCCAAAAGAACCTGGGACTAAACTTTCTAGATCTACCCAAGGTAAAGCTGTACCAGTAGAAACATCATAATAATAAAGTCCTCCAGGCCCCAAAGGTCCAAAACCAAATTTCCTGTAAAGAAAGGCCGAAACAAAAACAACATTCTCTTTTTGGTTATATGCTACACCCCATGTTGAACCTATCTCACTTGCCAAGGCAATTTCATCAGGAGCAACATACGCCGGTCCAGGAGGAACGTCTGTAGGTGGATTTAATACTTTGATACCAGTTCTATCATATGGGTACTTCACTAAAGCGCCTAAATCTGCTGAGGTACCACCTAAAGTTGGATCGCCGTTATGTAACCAAGGGATTATAACTTCAGGATTGCTTTGACAATACTGTCTTGGATTAGAAAGTAATAAATTATGTTCGCAACTATCATCCGCAACAATATTTCTTACACGAGCATTTGAATCACCGCCAACAGCACCATCAAAAAGATACACGGGGACATCTGTAAACTCTAACCTAGCCGTAACCCCATTAGCAACATTAAGAACATATTCTCCAGAACTGTTTGTTGTTGTACTATCAATTAATGCACCATTTGCTGCATAAGCACTTACTAAAACACCTTGCACAGCTGGTTCTAAGTGAGAATCAATTATTCCATTATAGTTAAAATCTCTCCGCACTAAGCCTCCAACCTGATTTGAAGTACAAGTTGGCATTCCGAATGCAAAGGAATGAAAAATTAGAATTAAAAAAAATGCTAAAAAATTTTTATTGCTCATATTTAGTTACCCTTACAATTAGCGAGTGATACATAAAAACTGAGCTGTATATTAACAATTCAAATACTGTTAGTGCAAGTGTTTTTAACTTTTTGAAACGCTTCTTGAATGAATTAGTCAAAAATACGCACTACGTATAACTACGTATAACTACGTTACAATTGTTACATTATGCTTAATATCCATATGCCACATTAAAAATAGAACCCGTGAGGAACATAACACTCCAGCGTTATCCATGCACACAAATCTCAACTCTTTCTTCCTTTCCTTTTTCCTTCAAAACCGAAACTCCACAAATTAGCAAACCTATTAAACTACTAAAAACTGGTGCAAAGACTATTAAATATGAATTTTCATTTAAATTTGCATATATAGAAACTGGAAGCCCTACTAGCATTCCAGTGATGACTGACCAGAAAATAGCATCAGGAGAAATTTTTTCTGATAGGATAGAAAATATAACAGGGAAAACACCAACTGAAGCAACTGTTCCATATATCAGAAAAACCCATAAAAGTTTTAAATTTAGAAGAGATATCGACGTTCCGATAAAAGCAACTCCAATCATTCCTAACCTTGAAGCAAATAGAAGTTTTTTATCACTAGCTTTACTATAAAGATAGTTTTTATAAATATCAATTGAAACTAATGAACTAATTCCACAAAAACTTGAATCTATAGTTGAACAAAGTCCTGCAAAAGCCATAAAACAAAAAGCATAAAGAGCTCCTTTAGGAAGAAGATAAGCAATAACTTCTGGAGCAACTAGTTGAGGATTATTCACTGTGATTAAACCTTGTCGTGCTAGATCTGCTCCAATAAATCCGAGAAGAGAAAGAACTATTGGCACCAATGCAAATATCAATCCACCATACATAAAAGTTTTTGCTACATATTTTTTCTTAACTGCAAAAACTCGTTGAAAAAACATTTGATCTACAAAAGGCCCTGCAATAAGGCTTATTGTCATTGGGATACCCATAGTAAAAGCAATCCAAGGATTAAATAAACTTGTGAATTCTCCAGACTCTCCTCCTATGCCTCTTATCACAGATTGAAAACCAGAAACTTCCTTTAAGCATAAAGGAACTAAAATAAAAGCAACTAAAAGAATTAAAAGCATTTGCAAAACATCTGTTATTAGGGAAGCTCTTAATCCACTCATTAAAGAGTAGGTAAGAGCAATGCCCGTCATTAAAACTATTGACACTTTTATTTCTAAACCACTAACTAAATGAATCAATGTACCACCAGCTAAAGAATTAATCACCATTGCAAACAACTGATAAGCTATAAAAAAAGATAGAATACTTAAGTGTGCACGCTTGTTTCCATCAAATCTTTTGTAAATATACTCAGGCAATGTGTAACCTTTAGGAAACTTTTCTCTAATTTTTACTGCAAAGGGAGCAAAAACAAAAAAGCAAATAATGTTAGGTAATGTAAACCAAAAGATTCCAGGAAGCCCTTTAGTAAAGCTCTGAAGAGAACAGATGAAAATTGCCGGTGCCCATATCCAAGATACAGCTATACTTAGTGAGCTACGAAATAGCGATACATTTCTGTCGGCTACTAAAAAGCTCTCACTTGATTCGCCCTTTTTAGAGCTAAGGTAAACAAGGCCAATCATTAAAAAGCCAAAAATGCCTAAGATACTTAATGCTTCTATTTTAGTTAACATAACAAACTCCTCATTTATGTTTTTAATTTTCTGCTTGATTTATAATTTTAACTTTAATATAATGAGTGGTAAATATCGCCATGAGGTGATTATTATCACCATATATTTATGTATACCGAAATATTTCAACAACTTGGACTTTCTAAAAATGAAGCTGAAATATATGAAACCTTAATTCGAGAAAATGAACTTTCTGTTGGACAAATAGCTGTAAAATCAAAAGTTCATAGAAGAAATGTTTACGACGCCCTTAACAGGCTTCTTGAAAAAGGACTAGTTTTTGAAATCATAGAAAAAAGAGAAAGTCGTTACCAAGCTATTGATCCAAAAAAATTAAGAGAACTAATCCAAGAAAAAGAAACTCTCTTAATGAGCATTATGCCGGAACTAGAAACTCTTTTTTCATCGCAAAGCAAAAAAAATGATGTTTATGTTTACCGTGGAATTGAAGGTTGGAAAAATTACATGAGAGACATAGTTAGACTGGGAGAAGATTTTTATTGCATTGGAGCGAAAGGGGCATGGATGGATGAAGGAGCCGCAACTTTTTTCCCTAATTTTGTAAAAGATGCTAAAAGAGCAGGCATTGCTTACTACCATCTATTTGACTATGAAGTAAAAGAATGTAATCACGAAATCTTAAAACATGTTGGAAAAAATTATAAATTTTTTCCAAAAGAATATTCTACACCTTCTTCAATTGAAATATTTGGCAATAGAGTTAACGTTTCATCAGATGTATACTTAGGTGGAGTTAAAAAAGACTTATCTATTACTGTAATTGTTGATGAAAATATTGCTAATGCTTTCAGGACTTGGTTTCAGTTTATGTGGGATTTTTTGCCTAAAAACTAAATAAACTAGCCTTTTACAATCCTGAGCTAAAAAAAATTACAGTCGATATTAAATTTTATCCTCTACCAAACTAACGCCAAACACTAGGTACTGATTCAGTCGCAGTCCTAGTTTGGGGTCTTGCAACTCTCGTTCTATTTGAATTCCCGCTAACTTCTCGACCAGTATTATTACGACTCAAATTATTCCTATTTGAATAACTGCCCTGCAAACGATTACCTAAAAAACTACCGCGTACATTTGTCGATACACCATATCTACCGCGCCCATAGTCATTAAAATATCTTCCATAATCAGAATACCTATAAGGCCATCTATTATTTACTACTTGTGTAGTTAGGGCTTGAGTTTTAACAGTTTTTTTAGTTTCTTCTTTTTTATTTTTAAAGCTACTGACAAGCAAATCTTTTATATAATTCTTTTTTTCTTTAATTTGTTCAGCACATTGATTAAGTAGTGTATTCTTTCGAAAACAAAAATTAACTATTGAGCTTGTAGGGATAGTAAACTTCAGTTCTTTTCTCGCTCTAAAGGTTAAAGATTGAAGGTCTCTAACTAAATCTCTTTTAGCTTTATAATCAGCATTTTTAAGACTTGCGGTGTTTTCAGCTTTATATTCAGATATTGTAGTTTTCGCCTTATTAGAACATTCGTTATTTGTCCAGACACCATTACAAAGTGTTAATTCAGCTGAAATAACTGACGAACAAAATAATAAGGTTAGAATAAAAACTAGTATATTATTAATATTTTTCATGTGTCCATTATAGCATATTTTTTGAAGTTTAAGAAATAAATTTAGAACAAATCAAGCTTCTAATGAGCCACTATTAGGACCATAATCTTTATGTTGAACTCGATAATTAGTAACTTATTTTTAAAAACTGAGCTTTGGATTTTTACTCTATTTCTTACTTCATTTTTTCTGCAAGACACTCTATAGACAATAATTTTTCTATAGTTAAATCAATAAAATATTATTTTATATTTTAGAAAATAACTTTCTACTCATAAATAAACCTTACTGGAATCTCAATTTCTGGCAATAAAGACTTATGCACTGGACAAGTCATAGCTCCTCTTTCTAATTTTTTTCTATCATCTTCCAAAATACTTTTTGGTAAATAAATATCGACTGATAATTTCCCAATTCGCCTAGGATCAGAAATCATATGTTTTTCTACTTCAAAAGTAGCGCCTTCGATATTTATTTCTAAACGATTTGCAACTATTCCGATAATAGTAAGCATGCAACTGCCAAGAGACGCTGCAAGTAAATCAGTTGGAGAGAAACTACTACCATCACCATTGTTATCTTTTGGAGCTGCGGTTTTTATTACTGTACCACTTGGAGTGTGCGTTATCGTTGTACCAAATTTTTTTGTATATTTTCCCTTTATTTTAATACTCATGAAATTGATTCTAGCTTACCTAGCATATTGAAGAAAAGGGATTTTTCGAACGTCAGTGCATACAACTAGAGTTTTTCTACCTCTATTTTCTCATATTCGCTCTCCCATTTCTGAGCAGTATTAATAATCTTTAAAGCATATTTCAACACCCCAGGATTTAATTTTCTTTTTCTATTTAAATATTTGTTCAAACTTGCTGGCCCCCAATTGTATGCCATTAACATATGTCGGTCACTATAACGAAAATTTGTTTTTAAATAATCTAAATATTCTAGACCAATATCAATATTTGAATTTTCATCCCAAAGATTATGCCTATCAATTCCTCTCATATCTGCAATGTAATTTGCAGTCGTCGGGAGTACTTGCATTAAACCAACTGCTCCTGCGCTTGACAGGGCATATTTATTAAAAGTGCTTTCAGATCTCACTATTGAAGCTATAAGGAATGGGCTTAGGTTGTATTTCTTACTTCGCGTAATTATAGAATTAGCAATTTTTACTTCATTAACTCTAGGATTAATCTTTCTAACTTTTTTTCTTATAAACTTTATCTGACTTCTATCTTCTTTTTTCTCAATAGCTTTTTTATATGTATTAATACGATTTGCTCTAATCTCAGAAGCAGTTTTAACTATAAGAGGTTCAGAAATGTGCGCGGGCGGAGATACACTAATAAATAAAAAACCGAGTAAGAAAATTACAATTTTTTGAATAAACATAACTTTTGCATTTCACCGAACTTCTGCGAATGAAAATCATTAGCGATAGGACTTAGCCCATCTAAACCGTTAATTTTCTGAGACGGTGAGTAAGTTAGATGCAGGTTTTGACCTGAAAGTTACCTAAATCATCTTAATTTACTGATTTTACTTGTATTTTTTTATAAAACTTGATACATTTTTGAACTATGTCTTGTATAAAAAACAAATTAGTACTGATTTCCTTTTCTATCGCACTTACCTACTTTCTGACTGCTTGTTCAGTGAGTGACCAATACAACCTACTATCAATGGAGCCAAAAACTAATATAAACGGCGAAGGGCAAGTTGCAATTATGAGCACAGATTTAAGGACAGAGGTTCTCAGAGATCAAACTAAAAACAACAAAGTTGGTTCAGTTAAATCAGTTGTAGGAAGATCTCTTGAAATTAAAACAGCAAGCGCTAAACCATTAGCTCACGATATAGGTAAATCAGTATGTAAGTCATTAATCAAATCTGGTTATGATGATTGTAAAAATCTAACTACCCAACATATAAAATCAAATAACGATATTGCTAATTTCATTACTGTCAATCGCCCTGAAAGGGCTATTCAGCTAATTATTCATGAACTTCAAAGCACTACTAAATTTAACACTGAAATTGCATATGATATTGAAGTTAGAATTTTTGATAAGCATAATGACTTACTCGGAGAAAGCCGCATAAATGGGGAAAAAAATATTTCCCCATATCTGCGCCTTAATCCGGCAAAAACCGCTGCTAAAAATGTACCTAAAAATCTTAATATAATACTCGAAAAACTTTTTAATGAGAAAAAAATTGTACAAGCTCTATCAACTAAAATTGCAACTGAAACTGATTTTAAGGAATCTACATGATAAGAAATATTATAATTACTTTTTTACTTTTGACTTCTTGCTCTCTAGCTGACTCACCATTTGATCCTAAAAATGACAATATTAACTCTTCTAAGAGTGTTGTCGGTGAATATAAAGACTTTAATGAATGTGCAAAAGATGGAAATATTATTTTAAAATCTTTTCCTCCTAAATGTATTTCTAAAAGTGGCAAAGAATATGTACATACCGTTAAAAGAAAAAATCAATCTGCTTGTAAAAACTTGTGTGGTGATGGAATTTGCCAAGAAATAGTATGTATGGCTATTGGATGTCCATGTCCTGAGAGTAAAACAATTTGCCCTGCTGATTGTAAATAATGACTGAAGAGAATAGAAAAGCAATTCAAGACCTTGGCTCAGTCCTTCACTGCTATGGTTGTGGAAGAGATAATAAAAATGGTCTTCAAATAAAAAGCTATATAACTAACAAAGAAGGAAATGAAGCAATTTCAAAGTTTCAGCCTGAAAATTTTCACTCAGGTGGCACCAAAGATATTGTATATGGAGGTCTAATTGCTTCTTTAATTGATTGTCATTCTTGTAATCTTGCGATTGCTTATCAATATGCATCGGAAGCTCGAGAAGTTGGTAGCAACCCTCATATACATTGCGTCACTGCTCAACTAAATATTACCTATAAAAACCCAGCTCCTATTAATTCAGAGTTAGTAATTAAATCTCTCATTAGAACCCATGATGGTAGAAAAATATGGCTTGATACTCAATTAATTGCTAAAGATGTTATTTGTGCAGAAGCTGAAGTTTTGGCTATTCGATTAAAGAATTGAGTATTTGTTGAACCACTGGTATGCAAACTTACATTATGTTTGCGAAATACTTTGAGGCTCTAATATTAATGTAGATGAATAATAAGTAATAATCTCCCTTTAAGCTTCTGATTTAACTGAATAAAAATCTCTAACTTAAACTACACTATTTAGCGCCAAACACTAATAATACGAAAAAAACTTACCGAAGAACATAGTAGCTAGTAAATATTCGTAACTAACTTTAGGAAAATATAAGACTATGAAAGCAAAAGAAAATGGATTTACCCTCGTTGAACTTCTAACAGCAATAACTATTATTGGTATTCTATCAAGCCTAAGTCTTGCTAATTTGAATGAATACAAGGGCGAAGCTTATCATGCAATTGCAAAATCTGCGATGGCAAATGCCAGAACCTCATTAGAGAGTAGAATAATTGGCGACCCAGATTTTACCTACATTGCTGTTGTAATTGAAAAAGATTCTTCACTCAGTACATTAACTTCTGGTGAATCTGTTCAAAGTATTTTACCAGGTTATGAACATACCACAGGAGTTGTTGTTGACGCTTCGGCTTTCGGCACACTTTCAGGAAGCACTCAAAGAACAGTCTATACACAACACTGCAATGGGCCACTTGCGGTTGGAGGAAATAACAAAGTTTGGCATTGGAGTAGTTTAGATAGTGGAGTTAGTTTGTTAACTGAAAGGGATGATATCACTCACTCTTGCGGTTAGAAATATTTATCTTCAGCCTAGTTAATAATTCATGACGCATCAACCACAAGGCCTTCACTATACTTTTTAACTGCTAAAGAATGTATAATTTCTCTATTGCTTACGTTTACGTCTTCTCCAAAAATATTAACCGAAGTCAAACTCTTTAGACTTTCGTGAAGTTCACTTTTATTTGAAATACTTTTTGCATTTTGAATTGCTTGTAAAACGCTTCTAACGCCTGCAAAACAAGTGTACTTATATTGATTTAAGACTTCATCATTAAAATTTTCAAGCAAGGCTTTTCTAAATTTAGGCTTATCTAATTTAACTTCTACAAACACCAAACCTTCCACTGCTTTAACTCCAGCTTCCTTTAAAGTTTCCTTATTTCTAACATAATAATTACCAAATAGTTGTTTTTTTAATGCAAATTCATTAACTTTTTTAATAAAAGTTCCTGTTTGAGTAGGACCTAAATTAACTAAGATAGAATCAGATTTATTTGATTTTATCTTTGTAACTAAAGTAGAGAAATCTCGATCTTCTCCTAAAACAGATTCATTAAATACAATTTCTCCTCCTAAGGACTCAAAAGTTTTAATAAATTCGTCACGAAAAGAAATTGTCCATTCATCTTCTATTGTAACCGCAGAAATTAAACGAAAGCCTTGTTTAAATACTTCTTTAGCTAACGTAGAACCCTCTAGCTGTGTACTTGGCCAAGTTCTAAAACTGTAGGGATTTTCTGAAATGAACTTATTATGCCCTACTATTCCAACCAAAGGTATTTTTAGTCTTTTTGATATTGGATTAATAGCCATTCCAGCTAAGCTTCGGTTAACAACAACAGCTTGAACTTTTTCAACTTCTACCAAACGTTTAAATTCTGTAACAGAAGGTTTGCCTTTGCCTTGCGTATCTCCATATATAAACTTAATTGGAGTATCATTTAACTTGCCATTTTTTACTAAAGTTTTTCTTGCAAGTTCATAACCACGTTTACAATGAGACCCACTACCTGCAACCCATGGACCCGTAAGCTCAGTCATAAGGCCTATGCGTATTTCAGATATTTCTTCAGAGAAAATGACATTTGGCAATACTAAGACAATAAAAAATAAATGAAGTTTCTTAAATTGAAATTTTCTAAACATTGATTCTCCACAATTTATAAATTTATACCCAACGACATTTGGTTTTACCGCTTTCAAGCGGGAAAACCAAATGATTTGTTGGGCGAGCAAAACAATGGCGAAGCCATTTTTTGCCGTAATAAGCACATATCCTGCTCGAACAAATAAAACTGAATTTATGCTATGCATAAATTTCAAGAAAAAAAAACGGTAAAACCAAATGTTGAGCAGTATATACATAATTAAAAAACAATACTTTTAATCAAAATTTTTTTTTAAGAGTGTTTTTCTTTAAACCTGAATTTTGAATAATAAGCAAAGACATTATTCCTAATGAACCAAGACAAACTACTGCACATAGAAGATAATATATCAGGTCTTCTCTATAAAA
>CALJRW010000005.1 GCA_937976335.1 uncultured bacterium
AGAATCCTTTCAGTTTCGTCTAGTGTTAATGTGCTATTTTCGATAGCGTTTGAGTTGTATACTTGCTCCCCTACTTCTGTTTCTGAGATTATTTTTAACAAATCGTGTTTACCTTGACATGATTCGTAGTATCTTTCTCTAAGTTTTAGGATTTTATTAAATACTGATAGTTTTTTTGCCATATAACCGTAAAAAAATGTTAAAATTAAACTTCTTTTACTATTATAGACCAATAACCGTTAATATACAAGTAAAAATTAATATTTTTACTGATACTTTCTTAAAAACTTGTTATTTTTTGCAATTATCAATTGTGCTGTTTATATGACGTGAACTACTCACCACTAAAGTGGGGAGCTTCGGCTCATTAAATAAATAACGAGTTTCTTTTTTGACGTTTCTTAGCTTAGAGCTGTTAAAGCATTTGCCATAACAGTCTTACCCGTTGCTCCACGTCCCATATCCCGAAGAGTACCTCTTTGGGATAACTCCGTTCCAGAGTGAAGTATTAATTCTATTGCTCGCTTTTTAATTACCATTGCTGCATTGATGTCTGCATTCTCACTATATCCACAAGAAGTACAACAAAAAAGCGCTTGGCTTTTTCTATTCTCGGGTTGAGTGTGGCTGCAAGCTGCACACTCTTGAGAGGTATGTTTTGGTGATACTTTAAAAAATGCTTTTCCAGCTCTATGCGCTTTATAAGCTGTATATGTTTCTATTTTATGCCAGCCTTTATCAAGAATTGAACGGTTTAGCCCAGCTTTTGCACTCGCTTTATTTTTCTTCCACTGACCTTCCTTAGCTCCTTTAATCGCTTTTGGTTTTCTAGTCATATTCTTTGTTTTTAAATCTTCGAATATGATAACGCTAGCATCACCTGTGGTTAGGGCATGGCTTGTCTTATGAGAAAAATCATTTCTTATATTTGAAATCTTTTGGTGTGCCCTACCTATTTTTAGCTTGGTTCTGCGCCACCTACTTGAACCTTTTCGTTGCTTACTAAGCCGCTGTTGACATCTTTTAATATACCTTTCTTTTCCAAGCTTCTTTCTCTTTTGCTGCTCTGATAAGTCAAAAGTTGCTCTACCTGCTTGAACAGGCTTAACAACCCCTCTATCAACGCCAAGCGTTAATTTTTCTAAATCTTTTCTTGGTAGAGTCTTTAAATAAGCAAGATGCTCTTTTTGATTAACTAACTCATCCTCACTGATTGAATCGTTATAGCAAAAGGATACACAATAAGTTCCGCTTTCTTTTCTTATATAAATGGATGCTGGTTTTGGAACTTTCTTATGCCTTTTAAATTTTAATACTCCCAAATCTCTTGTTTTTGTTCCAATAAAAAGCTTTAAATGCCCATTTTTATCTTTTTTAAATCGAAATAACTCTCTAGTTAAGTGTATTGAACCTGTACTTCCTTTTTTCTTTCTTTTTGGTCTGCCACATATACCCTTTAGAAAGTTTTTATATGTATTAAACCAATTGCTAGCTGAGTTTCTAAGTATCTGACTTGGACAATCATACAAGAAAGAGGATAACTCTTTATCTTTATATTGAGAATACGCTTGGTCAATTGGTGGGTATGTTCCAACAGGCATAAACTTTCTAGCAAATCCCCTTAAATACCTATCTTCGCTACACTTTGCGTTCCATATATAGCGAGCGCATCCCATCCACTGACTAAGGATTTTTTTCTGCTCTAAAGTTGGATAAGCTTTATATTTAATGCCCATTAACATTGCTTGAAAAGCTTAGCATAATGTGTCAAATATAACTAGTCTATGAATAAAAAAAATGATGTTTTTAACTGGAGAACTGGAAGAAGCTGTACTTTTAAAGTATTTCTGCATCTAGTCTTTGTTACAAAATACAGAAAAAAGGTCTTCACTAAAACTATGTTAAAAAGAACGAAAGAGCTTTTCTCTGAAACAGCCGAGCAGATGGAAGCAGAACTACTTGAATTTAACGGAGAATACGACCATGTACATCTTTTAGTAGCGCTTCCTCCAAAACTTTCTATAGCTAATTTTGTCGGCAAACTAAAGGGAAAATCCTCTTACTTTCTTAGAAGAGAATTCTCTAAGGAACTTAAAAGTAAGCTCTGGGGAAATCATTTCTGGTCGCCTAGCTACTGCGCTGTTTCCGCTGGAGGGGCGCCTCTTGAGACAATCAAAAGATACATCGAAGAACAAAGAGAGCCTACTCCCGAAAAAGAAGCTAAGAAATCACGCTCTCTAATTAAAGATCCAAAGCTCGCTCGCTTGACTCGTCTCTAAAGAAACAAGATTGCGCTCGCATTTGTTCAAGGTTCGAGGGTTCGGGGGTTCGAAGGTTTACGCTAGAGATAGTTGTGATTTTTGAAGATTCGAACTTTCGAAACTCCGAAGATTCGAACTTTGAGCTTTTTAGCTTCTAGTGGAGGGTCGAGTTGAATGCTGAATTTTTTACTTTAACCTCCGAACGTTCGATGTTTAGTGATTAGCCTTATAATTTTTTTAATGCTTCGAATATTCGAATGTTAAAACGCTTTTTAGCCTTCTTACCTTCTAATTAGCTTTAGAGGTGAAAGAGTATGGATCTGTCGTTATTTTTTGCTTAGGAGCTAAAATTAGTAAGATTTTCAACCTTTTTAAATGTTTCAATTTGCTCTTTTTATACATAAAAACTGAAATATCTAATTTAACTTATCTTGGTTTAGTTTTCATCCTTCGAAGGTTCGAGCTTTTAAAGAACGACTTGAATTATATATTTCAACTACCGAATATTCGAAATTTCGAATGTTCGGAACTAATTACTATCTTGCGTGAATTTCATCTTGGATAGAAAATGTAATAAATTTTTAAAAGGTTTTTTATGAATAGTACAATACTACCTGAGCCAATAATTTTAACAGTAATAATGAATAAAGGGGGGGTAGGCAAGACAACTACCTGTTGTAATCTTGCAGGAGCTCTTTCTGAGCAACGATCTAATGGAAAAGTGTTTAAAACTGCACTTATAGATTTAGATCCACAGACTAATTTTTCATCGGTGTTTGGGCTTGATGAACTCTACGAATTGCATGGTAACGATCTAACTACAATAGCAGAGTTTCTTGATGTAGATAATTACAATGTGCCTTCGAGTAACTTTTTCTACCAAGTACCAAGAGAATCTTGTAAGGATAGTCTCTTTTTACTTCCTGGGCATCTTGATCTGGAAAGTTTTAAAGACGACATAGAGTTTGGTATGAAATTCAATTCTATCAATAAAGCTAGTGGTAGCTCTCGTTATAAGAATTTATACAACGAAGCTGATTTCGAGAGAAAGAAGGGAGAGTTTTTCAATTCCTACAGAAAAAAGCTCAAAAAAGATCTTGCTGGGGTTTTTGACTATGTTGTGATTGATACGCCTCCTAGTAGGGGATTTCTTACTCAACTTTCTCTTGGTCTTTCTGATTACGTTCTTCTTGTTCTTTGTCCTGGAACTAAGGAAATTGATGGATTAATAGCCATGGAAGATTTAATTGCCGGTGTTTGGGCTAATCACAATCCAAGCTTAAATTTAGCTGGTGTTTTAATTAATGATGCTTTTGAAAGGGAGTGTTTAACACAACATATTAGGAAAGAGGTTTTTGATAGGTATGATGGAAAAGATCTACTTCTTAAGAATCAGATTCCACATTCTGTTCGTGTTGCTGAGGGCTTATCAAATGATGAAACAATTTTTGAAAGTACTCATCCGAGTGCTGAAGTTCACAAATCTCATTATAGGGCTGTGTTACAGGAGCTTTACAATAAGGTTTTAGTTAAAAAAGGGGATGGGGCTGTGTCTCCCGAACTTTTTTATAAACTTCATTATTCGCATGATGAAAATAATTTGAGGACTGCAAATGGCTAAAGGTGGACTAAAGGATAAAACTAGAAATTCTCTCATTAAAAAGAGGCACGTTCGCCCCCAGGTATTTAATGTTAGTTCTTCGCTTAACGATGTCGTTTCCGATGTTAAAGAGGAGGAGAAAGTTCTTCCGCTTTTTGAGTCAGAGAGTCCAAAAACTGTTAAATCAAAAAAAGCATCTATTAAAAAATCCTATATGCGTTATGAAGCTAGACTTACAGATGAACATGAGAAGGTTGTGCAAAATTTACACTCCAAGGCTTTTAGAGAGTCGCATCCTAATAATAAGGGAATAAACAATAGTGAGCTTTTAGGTGGTCTTGTTGAATTTATCTCTTCCTTTTCAAAGGGAGTAGGGTTTAAAAATCTTGATTTTAAAAGAGGCAAACTATACGGTGAGGCGACAGCCAACATAAAAAAAGAAGTTGCTACAAGTTTTGAAGTTGCCTGTTACCAAAATTTATTTAAAGTTCTTTTGTCTGGTAATATAGATCCGAATATTAGTAAAGTTTTGAACTCCCTTAGCGAGCAAGACAAGATAGCTCTTGTAGCGGTTATCAAGTCGCAAACTGGTTAGTTATGCAAGAAATCGATTCCCTTGAGATTTAATTAAATTTTCTAAATCCCTGTAAATTTTCTTAGCTAAAGTCTTTGGTGTTTTTCTGTTTTTTATCTTCAGTTTTAAAGAGGTATGAAAAATCAAGGAGCACTTTTTTCAAAAAGAGACCATACAAGGTTAGTCATAGAAACCTTTAAAAAACGACAAAAAACAGGGGGGAAGGTATATACCCTTTCCCTCATTTTTAGGGAGAGTGGTTGTAAATGAATAATAAAAAGCTATTTTTTGAAATTAGGAATATTGAAGATGATATAGCAGAGAAAGAAGCAGAAATTCTATCCTTACAAGAGAAAAAATCAAAAAGACTGCTCATGGAGGATCCCTTTAGAAGTACATTAGAAGAGTTGCGACAAGAAAAGAAAATGCTGGTTGATGAAATGTGTCGTTTGGCATCAAAAAAATTATTAATGAAACAAGAAAACGATACTAAGAAGGAAGAAAAAAGCAAATTGAAATACATTATAACTTTTTTAACAAGAGCAAGAAAAGAAAAAACAAATCGTGTTCAGCAAAAAGAGATAGTAGAAATTGATAATGCATATTACGAGACAAGTAAGAAGTTAGGAAATTTAGAAAGAAGAGAAGAGTTAGAAAAATATATACGTTGCGAAACAGTTGAAGACATCCAAAAGAAAATTAACAAATCTTATAGTGAAAGGTTGAGTCTTATAACGGCTTTAGAAAGCAAAACCAAGATTATGAAGGATTTTATTTTAGTAAATTAAAAAAATTAGTTGATATGAGAATAGAGAGTTCGGATGAAGCCCAGAAGAGACGAAAAAACCTACTTAAGGAAGTAGTGGGTGTAGACATAGCAAGACTAATGAGTTCAGAAGATGTGACAGAGATAATGAGAAACGAAGATGGTTTCATTTGGTACAAGAAGTTTGGAGAAGACATGCAAAGATCTAGTTTCCAGTTATCAGATAAAAAAACAATGATTATGATATGTATGTTAGCAAATCATAACGGCATTGTTATTAATGAAGAGTCGACATCAATAAAGGGTATTTATCCAGAAACAGGTGATAGAGTGCAAGCTAACGTTCCTCCCTCAACACAGGGTCCAATATTTTCGATTAGAAAAAAAAGTAGCAGAGTTTACACGTTAGAAGATTATGTGGCTCAAGGAATAATGACCGATAAGTGTAAAGATATAGTTATTGAAGCTATCAGACAAAATAAAAATATAATTGTATCGGGGGGAACTAACACGGGTAAAACTACTTTCGTTAATGCGTTAATAAAAGAGTTGGAGAAATATCAAAGGCGAATAGGTGTAGTAGAGGATACAAGAGAAATACAATGTAATGCGCAAAATAGGTTTTTTCTAAAAACTTTAGAGGATAAGGAGAAATCAAAATCTGTAAGTATGAGAGATCTTATAAAGGATTGTTTAAGGCATAATGTAGATACGATTGTAGTAGGGGAGGTGAGGGGGGCAGAAGCGTATGATCTTTTGAGTGCGATGAATACTGGTCATGCTGGTATAGGGACTGTCCATGCAAATACTGCAAAATTAACACTTATGCGATTAAACGCATTAATCAAGTTGGCAAACTTTAAAGATCCAGATGAGTTAATAGGTAGATATCTAGATATAGTTATATCGCTACAAATAGAAAACAAGAAACTGAAGCTAGTTGAAATTATTGAAGTCGATTGGGACTTTAAAAATCATGAATATTTAATAAAAAACTTATTGTGAGGGATGAATGAAAAAATTAATAGCAATGTTACTAATGGTAGTAAGTAGTTTAAATGCGATAACTATAGATCAATTTAATGGCCCGCAGAGTTTGATATCTAATCAACCGTCTATGGTGACTATGGATACTTATGTAAGTGACACTATACTAGGAGGAACAAGGTTTGTAAGAGTAGAATCAAATACAATTGGCAGTACTTATGTTGATATTGATAATACTTTTTTTAATCATAGTCAGACATCGAATAACAGAGGAGATAGTTTAGTTATTTATGATGGCAATACCAACCCTGGTTTAGATGATGTAACAGGTTTAGGAGGTGTAAACCTAAAAGCGGATAGCGGAACGTCTTTTATATTGCATGTTTTTTCTTATGATGGTGCTGGGGATGGAAGGCTAGAGTTAACTGTTTACGATGCGAGTGGGGGAGGGAACACTTGGGCGAAGTCTTCATTTACGTTCAATAGATCGATATTCGGAGAAGATTTAACTTTTCCTTTTAGTTCATTTGTTGAGGCAGGTTTTGGGCAGACAGATTTTTCGAATATTGGTGCAATAAAAGTTGATTTTATTGGTTATGAATCAGCGATCGATTTAACTTTAACAGATTTTAAAACAAATGGTTATTGTCCACAGGTGCCAAATACACATGTAATAGTAGATGAGTGTGGTGTGTGCGGAGGAGATAATTCTACGTGTATAGATTGTAGTGGAGTTCCAAATGGTGATGCTGAGTATGATGATTGTGGAGTATGTGGGGGTGATGGTAGTACGTGTGAAGATTGTGCTGGGATACCTAACGGGATAACCGAAGTAGATGAGTGTGGTGTGTGCGGAGGAGATAACACAAGTTGTTGTAGTTCAGTAAATCAAGAAGATACGATAAGAACCTTAGATCATTTAACAGCAAGTCTTTTTATTATTGCTAAAAATGTATCAAATCATATCAAAAGAGCTACAAAAAAAAGAAAGTTAAAGAGATATGCAAAAGCAATGCGAGCCGAAGCAGATAAACTCTATGAGCGAGCATGGCAAGCAGCCTGGACGATACCGACGGAAGTTCTTTCATGTCCGACGAGAACGTCCTGTGTCCAAACTGACTACACGATAGCAAAAGAGGAGTTAAGAACAAGGGCAAACTCTTTATATGTCTTAATAAAGAAAGGTTTTAAGAAGTTAAAAACTGCACGAGGTGGCAAGTTAACTAAAAGACAGAAAAAGTTAATAGTAAGGGCAAAAAAACGTTTAGTAGCTGGGGAGAATAACATCAACAACTTGGTAGTAAGAGTTGATGTTTGTAATTAGGCAACAGTATGGGGGTCTTCAAATGAAGTGCCTCCTTTTTGGGAGTAAGATATGAAAAAGTTAATAGTAATGATACTGCTACTGGTAGCGATTCCATTAAGCCTTCAAGCAACGACTAGAGAGATAGTAAAGATAAAAGAAGGTAAGTCAAAAGGAATAAGAATAAAACAATCAACTAGAACGCTTAAAGTTTATACTATAGTGAAAGGTCATAACAGTGTTCCGCTAAAAGTGAGCGCAACAGTACCGAGAGGGACTAAAATTAAAGCAAAGGCATCTAAGATAAAAAGTTTAAGGCAGTTTAAGAAGAAGAACTTTTACAAAAAATTAAAAAAATATAAATTATCTTTAATTAAAGAAAGTGAGCAGGATGAAGAAAGTGTGTCTTGTGTGCCATATAGTATTCATGAAGAAACTTCAGAGTCGGATTTGCCAGTAGATGAGGATGATGAGAGAAACGATTTAGGTCAGGGTGAATATAGCCAAGATGACTATGCAGTATGTGACTTACTAAACCAAGATTATCTTGAAATTTTTAGATTAGCGCTTGGAAATCTATTTTTATACACAGTAACAAGAAAAAGAGCGTGTGAGGCTTTTTTAGATGTATTTAAAACAGTAGAAGGCTATGTGGACATCGATCATTTATTGATTGGTTTAATTTCGGGAATAGGGGGAACGGTTATTGGTCTTAGTGGGCAACAGACATCATTCGATACGCTTTCGTTAACGAGCATAGATCTAGATAGTCCTCAAAATAGTAATAAAACAGAGAGGCAAGTGTATAGTGGTATTCTTCATAAGGATTCGTGTACGCCGTTTGAGAATCTCTATGTTGTAGAGCTTAATATAAGGCTTAGAAAGAGGAGACAAAAGAGAAAGTTAACTAGTTTGGTAACAGTTAAGATAGAGCAAGGTCAGGAAACTCAAAGAAAAGAGATGGCATTAAAGCCTATATCAGAGGGGAGGTATTCACCCAGGCCAATTTGGATATCAAATTGGTTAGGAAATGCGTGTGGAATGAATATGGCTGTTACTAATTGGAATAATGGAAAAATGGTTGGAAGAACTGAAGTTGATGTTTATACACTTTTACCTTGGAGAGGAATGACCTTAGCTCTTGGCTTAGCTGATTCAACTCTAACGAGAGGAGAAGGCACATTGGAGTTAGTTAATAGTGAAAAAGGGCACGGAGGTTGTTTTAGTCTTGAACGTAGAAGGCAGAATATAAACGGATATCCTGAAATCAATTAATCAGGGAGCGTTTTTTAAAAAAAGAGACCATACATAGTTATAGGAGTTTGTATGGTAAATTTTATAGATAAAAATTATAAGCAATTAATTGTATTCATGATGCTAGGGTATTTAATAATAATGCCTCTGCTTGTAATGGTGAGTATTAATAAGAAAATAGCCAAAAGTGAATCTAAGATAAAATATCTTTTAGCAAAAAAAAGAGTATTAAGTAGGAATCAAGAGAAGTTAACAAAGGTTACAGCTTTCTTATTTGAAGAGAAAGCTTCAAAGAAAGTAAAGAAAAGTCCAGTTAAACACTATAAATTTCAACCAAGTACTGATGGTTCAGAAGCAGAAGTGCGACTGAACGATGTAAGTTTAAGGCATAGTCCCAGTGTGCTTCATAGTCCTTTAGAGTATTTAAAAAAAGGTACAGCGTTGAAAGTGAGGGAGTATGGAAAGTCATGGTCGATAGTCGAAACTCAAGCTGGAAAGAGGGGTTATGTTTCAACAAATTTTTTAACATTTAAATAAAAACGGGGGATAGGTTATGAGAGTTTTATGTAAGCTGAAAAAGGAAGTGAGGATTAACGAGACATACGATCAGGCTCTATCTTACATAGCAAAAAGATCAAAGATTGAGGCAATAGAAGATTTTTATGGAGAGTGGCACTTTATGTACGTAATGTTAAAAACTGCAATTTATGATGCAATATTTTTGAAGGGTACAAAAGAAGGAAGATCGGCAACGTGGTGGTTACAAACGAGGGAAGAGATGGAGGGCGAGTGTGTAACGTTCGATAATGTTTGTGAATGGATAGGTATAGGTTCTGTAAAGTTGAGAACGAAGTTGAGAGAGCTGGGAGTAATCTAAGATGGAAAATCAATATATAAAGCGAATAAACAAAGAAATTGAGCGTCAGAGGAAGATACAACAAGGATTAGGTCTGAAAAGTTTTCATAAGAGCTATCAGATGAGGCTTGTAGATTCTGGTACGCTTTATGCCAAAGCGATGGATAAGGTGTTAGGTCATGATAGGTTTTCTAAGACAAGAAAGAATATTTTTAACTTAGAAAAATTGTATCATAAGAGTAAAAGTAATTATAAGAGCTTAGTTAAAAAACATAAAGTATTAAAAGGAAAAATTGCTAATATTGAAGAAGTTATAGAGGCAAAAAAGCTACTTGGAAGAAATTCTAATTTGCTTGAAAAGGAGGTAGGGTTATATCAAGAGTTTATGAATGAGGTTGTAAAAAATGGAAAGCATACACAGTTGACTCAAGAATATGACAAGCTTCGCAAGAGAGAGGCAGAGAGGCAGAAAGATCTAGCAAGAAGTGTTAGAAAAGAATTGTACTTGCGTACAAGAAAAGACAAAATGTTAGATGCAGAGAAAAAAGAAAAGGCGACTCCTGATTTAACTCTTGTTAGATAATCTAAAAATCTAGACTGAAAATCTAAAAAAACATATTAAATTTAGATACACATTACAAAAAACTCAATAAAAATAACACCTTAGAATTCAATCTGCTTTGGCATCTCCATTGCAATTTTATTACTAAGACACGAATGGTCGTGTGAAAAGGAAGGTGTTATGAAGTTAAAAAAAATTAGTACTAGCCTATCGGTTCTAGATAGAAATGAATTAGTAGAATCTAAGATTGAATATATAACAAAACTTGTAAAGAGATTTGGGAAGAGAAATGAAGAAACAATAGAAGATACTGTTCCGAGGGTAGTTATTAAGCTTATAGAAAAGCTAATTGAATTTACGTTTGAAAGCGAAACTCAACTTAATATGTATATTTATAATTTGGTAAGAAAGGAAATAGTATACAGTGAAGTTGGGAAAGTTACCTGTTCAGATATTAAACCAAATAAAAAAGCAGCAATGAAGCTGTTAAGGCTGGTAAACAAGACTAATTCAAAAGAAGATAATATCGAATTAAGTAAAACTAAAGCTAGCATTACAAGTATATTTAGAAAAAAAATTTCTTATATAGAAAATTGTCATAATGATGATTTTGACACCCTTACTGTGGGTAAAAAGATAACACAATTAGATCAGAGTGATTTGATCAGTCGGTATGGCAAAACTTATATAGAAAGTAGTGTTTATGTAAAAGAGTTGTTTTCTGTTTTGAATAAAGACGAGCAAGAGTTTCTAAAAACTCTTTTAGAAGAAGGGTCTTTAAGGAAGGTACGAAATAAAACAAAAAAAGGTAATTTGATTACAAGTTTAACGATAAAGGCTATTAGGTCTAAGGTGGGTTTATTGCATGCATACTAAATTTACAAGTTTATATGTAGAAGGAGAGGTAAATTATAGGTTGATATATCCAGAAAGTTTGGATCCTGTGACTGTTTCGAAAGATATGTTTGGTTATAGGAGGGAATATCGATTTAAGTCAGGAGAGGTATTTTGCATAGATCTATGGGAAAGGAACAATTATGGGACTAGGCGTTGGGTGGTTTACGTTTTGCAAGCTGGAAAAGCAGGGGAGAAGCTTCAGCTTGTTCCCGCTGTATACCCAGGAGCTAAAATATTATTAAAGGCTCAGGGAAAGAAAAGAGCGCAAAAAGCCTTAAGCCTTCTAAAGGGAAAAAGCCTTATGTGTATGAGTAAGAAGCAAATAAGCCTAATTCAATACAAGACGTTGAAAGGGTAATTAAAATGCGGAGCGTTTTTTAAAAAAAGAGACCATACATATACATAACAGAGAAGGAGTATAAGATGAATATAAGGAGAGAGATTAAATTCATACTACTGATGGTATTGGTAGTATTAGTAATGCCTGAGATGTCATTTGCAACAGGAACCGTATCTTCAGGGACTGCAATTGATATAGGCGTGACGGATACACTTGACGACTTTAAAGCAACGTTACTAACTAGGATTGTTCCTACTATTGGTTCAATGATTTTAATGGTAATAGGGCTTAAGTGGATGAACTCTGGAAATGGATCGATGGTAACTTCGTTAGGACTAACTGCGTTATTAGGTTTGGCAATGATTTTTGCATCTGAGTTTATTGTAGAGAAAGTGAGAACAAGCTCACAAACTAGCATGAAAAATGTTGAATTGTTGAAGAGATGAATATGATTGCTGCAGAAAAAGTGTATCATTCGGTATTGAGGCCTAAAATGTTATTGGGGGCTCCTGAAAAGTTTACTAAGCTAAACATAATTGTGGGAGCCGTACTGTTTTCGCAGAAGTTAGTGGTATTGTGTATTTTGTCTATACCTGTCCAGTTTCTAGGTGCGTATCTAGCTAGTAAAGATGAATATTTTCTTGAAATGTATAAACAGCATATGCACTTAAAAGACAAATATGAGGCATAAATCTTAAATGAAGTCATTAGATATAAGAGAGTATAAGCAAAGGGTTGATAGAGCGAGCGATCTGTTAAATTTTGAATATATGAAAGATGAGCAAACGATGTTCAATAAAGATGGCTCTTATTTAGCATTTATAAAGTATCGAGGCCCAGATTTAGATTCGACTACAGATGAAGAATTGCTCAGTTTAACGGAAAGAGTTAACAGAATATTGATGCGTTTAGGCGATGGCTGGTGTGTTTTGAGTGAAGCGAATAGGACTGCAGATGATGAGTATCCTGAAAGTAAGTTCGATAACAAATTAGCTGAAATGATAGATGAGACTAGAGGTCATATGTTTAAAAGTAACCACTTTTACAAAAGTGATAACTATATTTCACTTCAATATTATCCACAAAGAAATTACGAGACAAAGCTAAATCAATTTTTTGGGAAAAAAGAAACAAATGTCGATGCTCAAGAAAAATTAATACAAAAGAAGTTTAGTTATGAAGTTGGTAGAATTGTAGATTCATTAGAAAGTATTTTGCCAGAAGTAGAGGTACTAAAGGGTGATGCTATAACTACATATCTTGGTAAGTTGTTAGGTGCAGATTATGATATAAAAGTACCAAAAGTTGCGATGTTTATAAGTGAGCATCTTACGTCAAAAAGATTAGTGCCAGGAAAACCACCAAAATTAGGGGAGAAGTATTTAGGGGTTGTTACAATAAAAGGTTATCCACAGGAAACTTTACCTGGAATATTGGATGAACTAAATCGATTAGGGATAAGTTATCGATGGGTAACAAGGTATATATTTTTAGATAAAGAGCGGGCAGAGAGGATTATTGAAAACTACAAGGGTTATTGGACGGGGAGTAAAAAAAGCTTATTGAATAGGTTATGGGAAAAAATACTCAAGACAAGTGAAGATGACACAAATTTAAATGCAGAGGATAAGTCGCTAGAAGCTGGAGAAGCTTTGAGAGTGGTGCAAGCTCAAGAAACGGGTTTTGGGTATTTGACTACATCAATTGTGGTTGCTGATGAAGATAAAAAAATATTAGAAAGAAAATTAAAACAAATAGAAAAGGTAGTTAATAATGCTGGGTATGTAGCGTTTTCAGAGCAAGAGTATGCAACGATAGCGTGGCTTGGAACAATTCCAGGTAACACAAGATTTAACTTAAGAAGGCATATCGTGAATATAAAAAATTTAGTTCATATGATGCCAATAAGTGCTGTTTGGGGTGGTCAACAGTGGAATAAACATTTAGATGATTATCCATTGTTTTATGGATTAACCGATGGAACAACTAGGTTTAAGTTTGTAAATCATATTAAGCAAGTTGGTCATACTTTTATAGTGGGTCCTACAGGGGCAGGAAAGTCGGTTATGATGGGCATGTTTGCTGCTAGTTTTAAAAGATATAAAGATTCTAGAGTTACAATATTTGACACAGGGCGCAGTCTTAAGATCCTTACCAAAGGTATGGGAGGAGTACATCATGATATTGGTGCGGAAACCTCAAGCTATAAGCTTCAGCCTCTTAGGAATATAGATAATAGTATAGAGTTGAGGTTTGCCTATGGTTGGTTGTTACATCTTTTGTTGCAAGAGGAGGTAAAAATTACTTCAGAAAAGAAAACAAGAGTTTTAGATGCACTAAAGGTATTACAAGAGGTTAACAAGAATCACAGAACATTAACGAATTTTGTAGCTTTGGTACAAGATAGAGAAGTACAGCAAGCCCTTGCAATGTATACAGTTGAAGGCCCATATGGACAATTACTAGATGCAAGTGATGAAAATGAGGATAAATCTATGTGGCAATGCTTTGAGATGGAAAGTTTGATTAATAATGAACAGATAGCCAAGCCTGTGCTAAACTATTTATTTCATAAATTGAGTAGGTCATTTGATGGAAAACCAAATTTAATACTTATTGAAGAAGCTTGGAAAGTTTTTGACCATCCTGTTTTTGAAAATGTAATAAGGGACTGGTTAAAGACTTTAAGAAAGAAGAATGTCTCGGTTGTATTTACGACACAAAGTTTAAGTGACGCTGAAAAATCTAATATTAGCGATACAATAGCCGAGCAATGTAGTAATCATATTTATTTACCAAATGAAACAGCCCTACAAGAAAATACTTATAAGTACTATGAAAAAAGGGGTTTAAACCATCAACAAATAAACATAATAGCAACTGCAATTAAAGCAAGAGATTATTACTATACGAGCACTCTAGGAAATAGGTTGTTTGAATTGCAATTAGATGAGTTAGCGCTTGCGTATTTAGGTGCAGATTCAAAGGAAGATTTGGCCTTGGCGGATAAAATAAGTAGTAGAACAACCACGACTGAAGAGTTTAATAGGGAATATCTTGCTTCAAAGAATCTTACTTGGGTAGCTGACAAGATGTATGGAGAAAAAATATGGAAAAAAGTAGCATAGCTAAAGTTTTATTGTCTCTATTAATATTAACGAACGTAGTAAGTTATGGTCAGGTGCTTACCTTTGATGAAACTACGTTTATACAGTTGTATGAAAACTATCAAAAATTAGAAGAGATGAAAAAGGATCTTGAGAATCAAATTAAAGAGCTTTCGGTAGCAAATGACCTGATGTCGATAAACATGGGAAATATTGCTTTGACAAATGTTGATGGTTTAGCAGGTAGATTAGAGGAACTTTTTATCTCTGTAGGTGAGGCAAGGGGTTTAATGGGAAGTACTGTTGAAGTTGAAAATAAATACAAAGAGATTTATGGGGAATATAGTGATTTAATTTCTGATGATCCAGAAAAGCGTGTAGGAAGGTTAGAGATCTGGCTTGATGAGAATGAAAAATCTATGATTAGTGTAAGTAAGATAAGTGCACAAATATTAGATCAGGTAGGACAGAGAAAAGATGAATTTAGAGATATAGTAAGTGGATCGGATGAAGCTGAAGGAGAGAAGGCGGTTGCACAAGCAACAAATCAACTTTTAGCTACGTTAGGAGAGTCTATTGACTCACTGAACACTCAACAAGCGCTTAGGACACAAGCGGAAATGGCAAGAATTTCAGAAGAACATGCAAAAGAAAGGGCAAGGATAGAGTTAATTAAAAGGGGTCAAGAAGAAAGAGAAGCTCTTGAGGAAGAGTTGTTAAAAATAATGAATACAGACAGCAAGAAAGTTCCTCTAAAAACTTTCTAAAAATCAAGGAGCGTTTTTCAAAAAAAGAGACCATACATAGGTATGGATACTCCTCAACAAGTAGGGCAGCAAGCAGGTACAGATTTTGCAATAACATTTTCAGAATTTATCGAGAAAATTCTTACAACGCTTGAGTTAGGTCATGTTGAGTTATCTAACGGAGGAACAATTAGTGTTCTTACGTATTTTTTAACTTTTGAACTGATATTGTTCGGTATTTTAGTTTCGATGGGAAAGCTTCAAGCATTTGGTATAGAGACTGTGTGGAAGTTGTTAGGCTTAAGTGTGATTTGGTATTTCGTACAGAACTCTATGGCTTTGTCGGTATGGTTTAGAAATTTTATGCTTGAGTATGGAAATGTTGCCGTTGAGGGAATGTCACAAGGTGTTACCTTGCAATATACAGTTGGGGATTTAATTGAGAACCCGTCTGCGTTAATGGCAGAAGCCGAGCTCTTGGTTTTGCAACTTTCAGATAGTTGGTTAGAGGTAGCAAGTAGTTTGAACATAGTTAAATATGCGTTAAGTGCGATCTGTGCACTGGCATCATGTTTTATGATTTATGTTGGATTTCTGATCATAGTTTTAACAGTGACGATGGCAAGAATAGAATTTGGTTTTGCGGTGCTTTTTGGAACTATGCTCTTACCTTTTACTGTTTTTAAACAAACAAAATTTATTGGTGATAAGGTATATGGGATTATAGTTAACAATTCAGTGAAGCTGATGGTTTTAGGTGTAACGGCAAGTTTAGGTCTTTCAGTTTTAAAAGGGACTTATGACAACGCCGGAAATTTAACTAACACATTTCTAATACTAATTGCTTTTGTTCCAGTATATATAATTTTATGGATTGTAAAGAGGGCGGAAGCTATAGCCACAAGTCTTGTTTCTGGAGCTCCAGCTTTAAGTGGTAGTACATTTGCCTCTGGAGCTGTTGGGGCGGTTGCTGGTATGTCAGCTGGAGTGGGTGGTGTTTTAGGGTCAAGCCTTGCAAATCCGGCTAGAAACTTAACGAATAGAATAGGAAGTTCATTAGCACGATCAGGACCAGCTAGGATGGTTAACGGAGCTGTTATGAAAGCAAGATCGGGATTAAGCAATGGGGCAGGTTATGTGAAAGATGGTGTTTCGGCTATGACAGGTAATTTGTCAGGAGGAGCAAGAAAATCTATTAGTTCGACCATGGGATCTAATAAAAATGGGCCACTTGGGGGTATGAAGGGTGGTAGTCCAGCTAACAAGAATCTAGAAAGATTGAGAAGAGATCATGCGATGAAAAAATCAATAAATGTCAAAAATATGGATGGAAGTGCAATAAAAAACGCAGATGGAAGTAAGTTGACAAGAGGATCTAAAGAGCAGCCGAAAAGTTTGTATAGAAAGATAAGAAAAGCAACTCAAGACTATTCAAGTTCGTTAAGAAATGAATATGGTAATGAGTTAGGAGTAAAAAGGCCTATAGGCAAAAATGGTTTAAGGACAAACATAAAAGATATAGCAAATCTAAAAGCAACAAAATTGACAAGTGATACAAAAAAATTATTTGAAAAAGTTGATGCTAAGTACGTAGGAGTAGATGCCTACAGAAAACAGAGAGAAAAGAATAAACAGAAAATGGAAAAAAGAAAGATTGATAAAGAGTAAAGAGGTATGAGAGAGATTTTTAAAAAGCCAACATTTGCTGGGCCAGTAGAGTTACCAGAAGATCCGTATAAAAGTGCTGAGCTAGAGTTTGTTAATCGTTTTGGTTCAAGGGTAAAACAAGCTGCTAATTGGAGAATTGCGGCATTGAGTTCGCTTTTGGGAAATATCATAATATTAGCCCTTTTAAGTTATCTGGTTTTAAGTAAAGAAACTAAGATTGTTGCTGTGAAAGTAAGTGAGTTAAGTGGTGATTATGAGTATTTAGGGCAAATATCTAAAAAAGACTACTCTCCATCTGAAAAGCAGAGAAAAGAGTTTATAAGAGAGTTTGTAGTAGGGGTAAGAGGTGTTTCTTTAGATCCTGTAGTTATAAGGGCAAATCTAATTATGTCATTTGGGAGAGTCTTAGGAGGGGCGAAAACTAAGTTAAGCGAGTACATCAATAAACATAATGATAGTCCGAAGAAGGTATATGGCAACGGAACTGTAACAGTTCAGAATGTAAGAATGCTAAAAATTAATAACAGTAGTTCTTATCAAGTACGTTGGGAGGAGAAGAGATATGACAAAAGAGGGTCAAGACGGAAAAAACAAAATATGAGTGCAATCCTAACTATTGAGCAAAAAGAACCAAGTACAGATGAAAACTTACTAAAGGTGAATCCTTTTGGTTTATATATTGTGGATTTTAGCTGGGATGTAGAGCCAAACATCAAAAACTAAGGAGCAACTATGAAGAGAGAAATAACAATAATACTGCTTATGATTATATTGGGTGTAGAAGGAGTTTTTTCTGAGAAAATAAATGAAAGATCACTAGAGGCAGATGCTAGTTTTCTTCAAACTATGATGGAGGTAAGTGAAGAAAGGGCTAAAGAAAAAGATTTGGAAAGGTTTTTTAAAAATGGGAGTGAAGAGTTAAAGGATGATGTAAAAACCGAGAAAAAGGGTTTTCAAGAAAAAGTAAAAGAAGAGGGAGTAGTGAGAGAAGCTGATCTAGATGCAATTCTCAAGGAGGTAGAGAGCTTAAAAGCAGAAAGGCTTGAGCGAAAGTTAAATAATGAAGGAAAAGACAAGGATTATGATCAAGTTACAGTTGGGAATCAGGTTGTATATAAATATAATGAATCAAAGATGTTCCAGATAAGGTCAACTCCTGGAATGATTACCAATCTATTACTAGAACCTGGTGAATATCTTATTGATGATCTAAAAGGCTCAGACACAACTAGGTGGATAATTGACGGTACTAAAAGCAATAGTCAAGACGGTATGCGTAATCATCTGCTGATAGAACCAATGGAAAAAGGGTTACGCAGTGTGGTTTTGTTGTCAACTAACAAGAGGAGTTATTTGTTGGAGCTCTTAAGTGGAAGTAATTACGTCCCAACAGTCAAATGGACATATGGTGCCAATTTAGAAATAGAAAAACTGAAGATAGAAAGAGAAAAAAGGGAAAGAGAGTTATATTTAGATAGTCCTCCTGAAGAGCATTATAGAAGGTATGTAATTAAAGGTGATGATCAAGTGTGGAGACCTTTAAGTGTGTTTGATGATGGAAAGTTTACTTATCTCTATATGAATCCTGAAATGACTAGTTATGAATCACCAACGATATTTATAATGGACGACGACGATAAGCCTATTTTAATAAGCCCGATACCTAACAAATCAAGAAAACTTTTAGGTGAAGATAGAAATTTTGTTTATACAATAACAAGAATTGCAAAGCATATTCAGTTAAGAGTTGGGAAAAAGAAAATAGATATTTATAGGGGTAGAGAAGTTTATAAGAAAAAAACTTCTTGGTGGGAAAGAAATTTCTAGGATTGAGTATGGAAGAAAAAGATAAAACTGCATTTAACGTAAAACCTACGGGCAAAAACGTTGTAGAGGGAGTTGAAAAGCTGAATGTTAAAAAAATTAATTTTTACGCTATGACTTTCTTCTTATTCGTATTTGGGGGTGCGATGTTGTTTAAACCATCCTACAAAAAGCCTACAAAGAAAAGTGGAGCTCCGGGTAAAGAAGTGTTGTCGGTTGGTAGCGTTGTCGATACTTTTCCAAAAGGTTATGAGGATATCAAATATAGAGAGCCACAAATAAAAGAAAAAAACGCAAAGATACGAACTAAAGAGAGTCAAGAAGAGATAATAAGAAAAACTGAAGAGATAGAGTCGTTGAAGAATTCATTTAGATCGAAAAGAGACTCGCTTTCGTTTAAAGGGTTAAATCTAAAAGAACTGATGATTACAGATGAAGAATTTAAGCGTTCTAAAACTGGGTTAAACCTTTCATTAAAAAATGAAAATAAGTTGATTGAAAGTAAGTTTATATCTAACAAAACGAGAGTGACAAGAAGTAGACCGGAGGGAAAATATTCCCTTATGATGGGTACAGTTGTGCATGCATTACTTGAAACAGGTTTAAATAGTGATTTGCCCGGTAAGATCAGAGGAAAAATAAGTCAAGACGTATATGACTTTAGTGGTAGATACGTTTTGATTCCGCAAGATGCAAAACTTTATGGAGAGTATCAAAGCCAGATAATTTATGGACAAGAACGGATATTTGCGACTTTTAGTAGAATAGTTTTCCCAGATGAAAGTTGGTTAGATTTAAATGAGATGCCAGGTGTTGATATGTCTGGATATGCAGGTTTTGGAGCCACGGTTGATAATCATTTTTTAGATATAGCTAAGAATGTAGTTCTTGGTGTCGTGGCAGGGGCAGGGGCGCAAGTAGCGATAGGAGGATCCCGAACACAGAATCCAACTTTTGGACAATTAGCCTCCGAAGGAGCGGCAACTCAAATTAACAGTACTCTTCAACAGATAATATCAAGACAATTAAGAGTTCAACCAACTCTTAAAAAAGAACCTGGGGAAAGAATAAGTGTCTTTGTAACAAAAGATATATATCTTGAGCCATATTTAAACTAGGAGGGAAAATGAACAAACTAACAGCAATGGGTTATGTAGGTGTAGATCCAAAAGTGATAACACCTAAAAAAGATGAATTTAAACCATTTACTGTATTTACCATTAATACAGAAGAGAAAGGTAGTAATATATCTAAGTATAATAGAGATGAATGGCATAATTTAATAGTAAGGGGAGCATTAGGTGAAGTATGTATGAAGCATGTAAGTAAAGGGGATAGGGTTGCAATTGAAGGTAGAGTTCAGAATAAGAGTTTTAAGACTGATAAGGGTGAAAAAAGAAAGCAAACAGAGATTGTCGTTGAGAAAATCTATTTCGTAAGTAATAAAAAGAGGCAGAAAGATGAATATGATCTTTAAATCAATTATTCTAATGATGTTGTTGATGAGTACAAGTTGCACCTTAATAAAGCCTGAATCATCGTATAAGCTTGGTGAATTTTACTTTAATTATGAGTGGAAGAGAAGAAGAATTCCCATGATACGAACTGTATTTGATGATGGGAAATACACCTATATGAAAATAGATAACGATGAAAATCTTTTAGAGCAGTTAGTCTTCCAAGTAGGAGATGAGAAATTAAGTCAAATAAAACAAAATGATCTAATTCTGGTAAAGGGGGTATATAAGCAAATAAATATTATAAAAGGAGAATATTCTAACGAAGTGCATAGAAAATGAATTTTTACTTAAAAATAGGGCTTTTTATATTCTATGTCTTGGTTCTTATTAAACTTAATACAACTTTTATAATTATGTATCCAAATAGTGACAGTATGAATCTAAATACATATTTATTGGTAATGGGGTCAGAGCCAAAGATAGGTGATGTAGCGGTCTATAGGTATTCAAAGAAAATGGATCGCTACAAACACTATGATTGGTTTCAAGGAGTTAAAAACGGTTTTACTAAACGAATCGTAGGAAAAGGAGGGCAAACAGTTTGCACAATAAAAAGAAGGGTCTACATAGACAACAAACCAATTGGGGTTGTTAGAAGAAAAGATCCTTTTGGAAAATTGCTTCCAATTAATAGAGGTTGTAGGAAGATAAAAAAAAATTATCGTTATTTATTGAGTGATAAGAGAAGATTGAGTTTTGATTCAAAATATTATGGAGAAATAAGTAAGGATTTGATTGAAGGAAAGGGATATGAGTTACCAGAATGGATTTTTAGAAAAAGATTATACAGATTTTGAAAGAAATTTTAAAAGTTTTGTTGATTTTGGTTTGAATAAAGCTTGGGCATTTCTAGGCAACCAATTAGATATAAATGAAATAGAAACAATGATGATTAGTAAGGCAAGTGAGATGGGGTTAAAAGGGATTTATTGTTCTAAGGAGTATAAACAGCTTAATTACACTAATAGAGTTATTAAAGGAGCGTCTTACGATCACCATGGAGAAATTGCACATGTATCAGTAGCTAACGTGTCAGAAGTAATAAAAGATGCCATCAAAAAAATAAAACTTATTGGGGCTAGTGTTTCTTATAAAAAGATAAGAGGATTTTCGATAGAAGAGTGTAAGTCTGAGCTTAAGGAAAAAATCAAAAGCAGTTCAAACATAGAGTTTATAATCATAAACGACATACCACATTTAAATGAATCTCAAGAAAGTGAAATTGAAGCTATTAGAATGTACTGGAATTTAGCACGAGAGATTGCAAAAGAGTGTAAAGTTACCGTTCTCTTAACTGTAGATATACAGACTTTAATTACTGAAAAAATCGGCACAAGTTTTTTATTATCAGAAAAAGAGGGAGAAGATAGGTATCAGGGGGATTTATTTAAGGTGGGGTCTTATTAATGATTAGTATTGAAAACGAGTTTATAAATTATTTAGTAATAGATAATACATTAGAAGAATTAAACGATATACCAACAATAATGAGTTTCTTAGTTGAAGATGTCGAATTAGATAAAGAAACAGCTGAGTGGTGTTTAAATGAAGCGATTATAAGAAAATTAGGTGTAAATGTAGTAAAATTCGAGAGGTAAATAAGATGTATGAAAGAAGTGTTATTGACGAATTGAAAAAAAATGTTCTTCTTCAGGATATAGTTTCAAAAGATACTGATTTAAAAGAGGTAGGTAATAAGTTAATAGGAAGCTGTCCGATGCCTGAACATAAAGATTCTAATCCTTCTTTTAATATCTATAAAGAAACTAATACATATTTTTGTCATGGATGTAAGTGTACAGGAGATGTGTTCAAATACTTAACTGAAAGAGATAAGATAGGGTTTGTAAAAGCAGTTGAAGAGGTAGCCAAAATTGCAGGGAAAAGTATTGTAAAACAAAAAAACTTTAAGCCAAAAAGAGAAACCTACGAGCTTGAGGTGGTAAATAAAATAATTGCTGAAGAGTATCATAATAACTTAATGAACGCACCAAAGGTAGTAAAAGATTATTTAAGAGAAAGGGGAATAGCCAGAGAGTCGGTAAAAAAATATTATCTAGGATTTGCAAGTAAAGATTGGAATCAAGTCGTAGGAGCCCTGAAGAAGAGGGGTGTTAGTAAAAAGTTGGCGATCGAGTCTGGAACTGTCGTAGAGAATGATAGGGGAGGGTTGCGAGATGTCTTTAGATCCAGATTAATGTTTCCAGTCATAGATCAACACAATAGAGTTATTGGTTTTGCAGGGAGAACCATCCCTCACTACTACGAACATAGTTCAAAGTATATGAATACTAAAAAAACGCCTTTATATAGCAAAGGCGAGGTTCTATATGGGATGCATCTTGCGCATGAACAGATTAAAAAAAATAACAAAGTCTATATTGTTGAAGGATATATGGATGCAATTACTATGAGACAAGCTGGTATTTATAATACTGTAGCTATAGGAGGGACTTCTTACACAAACGCTCATTTTAGACAGCTTAGCAAGCTTGCCACACAAGGGGTGCTGTTGTTAGATGGCGATCATGGTGGTAAGAAAGCATTAGAAAATATTTATGAAAAAGTCGTAGATTCAGAACTAGATTTAACGATTAAACTCCTCCCAAGTGGTGAAGATCCAGATACATTTATATCAAAGTTTGATAAAGAACATGAGGAAGAAATAGATAAGCTTCCTGAAACAACACCGCTAGATTTGCATATTGAAAAAATTCAAGAAAAATTAAACGTAAAAGATATAACAAAAGCCGGGCCAAATACTTTAGCAAGAATAAGTCAAAATATTGAAAAAGAGATTGGTAGGATAGCAGACAATCAAAACCGTGCAATACATTTATCTCGTTTATATAGTAAGCTAAAAATTAAACAATATGTTGAAAGTCAGGAGAAGAGTTACGAATAATATGATACTTGCCTTAGATCTTCTCTATTGACGAAAAAGCTTTACTAATTTTAAAGAATACTAATTAATTGTGCATTAGCTAGACTTACATATCGAGTGACGCTTGAAAGCCTTAGGATGATAAGATCTGCTAAAGTTCTAAGGAGCCTACAAATTACAACGGAGTTGGCTGATAGTAAACAACGAAAAGTAAAAAGTAAGACATTAAGAAATATTTAACATATTGATTATATTAAACAATTAAATAATATTTTTCTTGATAATTGTTTTTAAAGCAATTATAATATAAAAATGAAAAAATTAGGTGCACTAGAATTAGAGTTTTGTAGGTGGGTAAAAAGAGCCAATCTAAACACATTTGAAATTAAGGATCTGTGCAACAATTTAAGTTTAGATAGTAAAAAGAGTAGGGAGTTACTCTATCGATTAAACAAAAAAGAATTAGTTAAAAGAATCACTAAAGGATTTTATGCAACGAACCCTGAAGTCCTTATGGTAAGTTTATGGAATTGGTACCCAACTCCACAGGAAGCATTAATGGCTATCATGAAAAATAAGAACGCTACCTATCAAGTAACGGGACTTGCAGCATATAACTATTACTACTGGATAGATCAAATAGCCCTGAACTTCTCTGTTTATAATGACAAAATAAACAGAACGATTAATTATGATCAGACGCAAATAGTTTTTATAAAAAAAGATAAGAGCTTTCTAAATAATATACAAATAGCAAACTCGGGACTGAGTATGCCTACAAAGGCTAAGGCTATCTTTGACGTCTTAAGCGATAAAAATCTAAATACATATATTAGGAAGGTCGAACGATGGTTAAGCGAACTTGAAAAAAAGGAAATAATGGAATTTATTGAATGTGTTAAGTCGTTTGGTACGGATAGTGTAATTAGAAGGGCAGGTTACTTACTTGACAAGAGTAATGCTCCGACAAAACTCACCTTGCAGTTAAAAAACTACCTTAAATATAAAAATATCATACCTTTAGTTAAGACACGAAAATCTATTGGGGAGGTAAATAGAAAATGGGGAGTTGTTGATAATCTATGAGCAATGACAACAGAAGTGAGTTGAGGAGGAAAATACTCTTAGCTGCAAAAAAAGAACAACATTCCCCCTTGTTAGTTGAGCAGAACTATTACGCAACGTTAGTTATCGAGCAGATTGAAAAAGCTGGTATAGGAGCAGCAATTAGAGGCGGTGCTTTATTAACTAACGTCTATAATGAACCGTATAGAATAAGTGAGGATATAGATTACGCTGTAAGTATAGAAGATGTGGAGGGTAGGGGCGTTAGAAGGCGCTTAATGAAGCCAATAAAAGAGAAAATAGGGGGCATAGATTGGCAGCTTTATGGACTTGAAGTCTTTGAATCTTTAATAGGAAGAGATAATTCAAAAATTTATAACATGAAACTCCAGTATGTTTCAGTTTTAGACAAAGAAACGAAGTTGGTTAAAGTTGATTTTGCAATCATGGATAAAATAGTTAGAGGTTCGGTCAAAAAACCAATTAGGACAATTTTAGATAAAATTGCAACTCAAACTCAGAAAGAGCAAGTTTGTGTTACATGTTTAACAAGAGAAGAGGTCTATGCAGAGAAAATAGCAGCGATGTTAACTAGGCCTTATCCAGCAATAAGAGATTTTGTAGATGTATATGTTGGAAGAAAATACATAGAAAAGAAAATAAAAGAAGAATCTTTTAAAGAGCTAGTGCGGTATAAAATATCGAGAGGGAGATCGTCTAAAATTAATCTTACAAAAGAAAGGTTGAAAGCATTAGAGATCTCTAATGTTGAAAACATCTCAAAATTAGATAAGAGGGCAGAACTGAAAAATTACAATACTCAAGAAGTCTTTAATTTCGCAACACAATTAGAAAAGGCTTTGGTTGTTAGAAAGAGAGGGGTGGTGAGATAAAATTAAAAAACATGTCTTATCTAGTGTATACACCTACTCCGAACTTTTCTTGGGTATTTGTGTGTTATATTTTATCTCCAATCAAGAAAATGATATAAGAATTAAATGAAAAAAAATACCAAAGAGTACTGCAAGAAGTAACTGATGAAAAAGAAAAGTTAGAATGAGTAAGAAAAAACCAACCGAGACTTGTCAAATAGAAAAGGGGCTAAAAGATTATATTGCAAAATCAGGACTAATATTAGAGCTCGAAGCATTAAACGTCTTTTATAAAGAATATGCAAAACAAACTGAATCAAGTAATATGTTGGAATATCGTTTAGGGAATAGATATCTAGAAAGAGAGAAAGAGTCAGGAATAGAAAAAGAAATTGATATCTACTCCCGAATAGAAAAAAAGATTAATTTAGGTAGTGAAAGCCCAGCTGATGAGTTTAGGTTTATAATCGAGTGTAAGGGGGGTGATTCGAAACGTTCAAAGCTAATTGTAAAGGATAATCCTCTAAATACTACTCAAAGGATATCTCTTCGTACAGTGAAGAATGGGAGCGTTAAAGATGGGTGTTGGTTTGAATTAGACACTAAAAAATTAGTAGAGAACCCGCAATTTATTAATTGGAACAACTCTAGTAATGGAAGATTTAGAGAGAACAGCGGACTTTTTTACAAAGCTGTAGAGCAAATCAATTCCTTCATTATTCATGAGAAGAAAAATCATAAAGAAGACAGAAAGTATGCATACATACCAATAGTTGTTACAAATACTGAAATAATAACACTTACACCAAACTTGACTATTAACAGTATGCAGGTCGAAAGCTACACAATCTGTCGTAAGGTGCCTTATGTAATCGCAAGAAATGTGCTTGGTGCCCCACCTAGTCCCTACGTACAAAATATCTACATAGCAGATAAGAAAGGTTTATCGGCTCTGGTAAGTTTCTTTTTAGGAGATTTATCTGAAAAAAAACTACCAAAAAACAGTGTAGGAGAAAGCGAGTCTGTAAACTTAAGTCTAAACTAATATTTGTATACCTACTCACTAGAATTGGATTTCTAATGCGTAACTAGCCGTTATTATTATATATTTTACTAAACAAGATTGTGTTTTTTACCTATCAGTAAAACTTATCCCGTCTGGGGAGACTTCTTACTTTCCTTCGAGTGATATTATTTCTGTGAACTACTCACCGCTAAAGTGGGGAGTAGTTCACCTAAACTAAACTATTTCTTCATCCTTCGATAAGGATATTTCATCAAGTCGCTGTGCAATCCACATTTTTAACAGAGATTGTCTAGATATACCTATGCGCTTAGCTTCTAAATCTAAGTTATTTATTACCCAAATAGGAAAATCCACGTTTACTCTCTTTACTTCCGTATTAATACGTTTCGCAGTAGATAGATCGAGAAATTCAGTAATATCTTCCCCATCA
>CALJRW010000006.1 GCA_937976335.1 uncultured bacterium
GAGGTGTTGGCGACAAGTGTTGAGGTTGATTGACCTTAGTGATTTAAAAAAAAATATGTTGAAAACTTTAACTGTGAGAGTTTTTAGTTTGTTGTTGCATACTAGTTGGAAAACTATTGTTCCTGGAAATCTCAGGCGAACAAAGGTTTCTTTCGAGTATATGTTTCTTAGTTTTTTTGGTATGTTATGGGTAGTTATGTGATGTACTTGAGGGGACCAACGGAAAGAAAAGCTTTTTGTTGAATGATATATTATACCTATAAAGTAACATTTTTAATTAATTTCTACTAACAATGTGTAGCTAGAAACTTTTGGAGAAAACAAATGCAACAGTTAGATATGACTGCTGAGTTGCATAAACTTGAACAATCTGGAAGGCAAACTCTTTCAGGTATTCTTAGAGAGCACGACAGGGCATTGCAATTGGATCTCATTAAAGATGATGTCGCAGGAGTTAAATTTGTGCTCGTAGCTGTTATAGAAGAGCGAGAGTCTAGGTCGCATTAGTCTTCCTGAAAAGGGGAGTTATGCGAATGGATTTTTTTTATCGTTTGATAAAAAAGTCGTAGCAACAAATGCTTTCTTTATACCTGAAATTAATCAAGATAAAGCCATGGAAATAGCTGACTTCCTATCATCATATCAAATAGATGGAAATTCTTCCGCCATTGATTTTTTTAAACAAGCACTAAAAGAGTGCTACGATAAGTATTGTGATCTTCGCCCTATTCTTGCTTTTGATTCTCCAGATTTTCTAAAAAATTCAAGATTTGTAAGTAGTTAAGGTATAACTTGGAATTGTTTGGAATTGTCCCCCTAACTACTACTTTTATTTAATAAAATCAATTAATTACTAAAGGTTACTTGATAGTTAGGATTATTCTAAAAGTTAGGTGGTACGAATTCCCGAGTTGTAATCATCTCAAAAGTTTCTAATATTCTTAAACGTTACGAATTCTAGGATTCAATTTTTGACTAAAAAGATATGAAGTTTTTAATATTATGAAAAATATCAAGTAATTTCAAAGCTTTAACGTCTCTAATAAAATTCACTTGACTATGGTTTATTAGCGAGTATAATTCAGAACTATGAAGATTGTTCGTAGTCTAAAAAAGCATATAAAAAAAGACCTAAGTACAAAAATGGTTTTAATTGGCGGTCCAAGACAAGTTGGAAAAACTACTCTTGCAAAATCATTTCTAACAAATGCGGAACAATATCTAAATTGGGATGATTTAACTGATCGTTCTATCTTAAAATCACATCAAATCAACTCAGAGCTAAAGACAATTGTTTTAGATGAGATACATAAATATGCTAGATGGAGAACTTTAGCTAAAGGCTTATATGATAAATATTCAAAAAAACTAAAAATACTTATTACTGGTTCTGCAAAGCTAGATCATTTTAGAAAAGGTGGTGATTCCTTATTTGGGCGTTTTTTTTACTATAGATTACATCCTTTTACCCTAGCTGAATTAGACTCAGAATATAGTGTTAAAACAGTAAATAGGCTTATTGACTACGGAGGATTTCCAGAACCGTACATAAAAGCAGATAAGGTTTTTCATAAAAGATGGCAAAGGGAAAGATTAAGTAGAGTTGTCTATCAAGACTTAAATGACTTAAGTCAGATTAAAGAAATATCTTTAATTGAATTATTAGTTGATGCATTACCATTCCGAGTAGGTTCTCTTCTATCAATCAAAAGTCTAAGAGAAGATCTAGAAGTATCTCCAAATACTGTTAGCAATTGGATAAATCTTTTGGAAAAAGTTTATTATTGCTATCGAATTGGTCCTTTTGGACCACCAAAAATTAGATCTATAAAAAAAGCTAATAAGCTTTATCTGTGGGACTGGTCTGAAATTGAGGACAAAGGTGCAAGGTTAGAAAACTTCATTGCTTCTCACTTATTAAAATATTGTCATTACATGGAAGATACAAAAGGTGACAAAATGGAACTTCGATATTTACGAGATGTCGATGGAAGAGAGATTGATTTTGTAGTACTAAAAAATAAAAAGCCTCTATTTGCAGTAGAGAGTAAATCAGGTGAATCTAGTATTTCTAAAAGTATTTACTACTACAGAGAGAGAACTAAAATTCCCTTATTTTATCAAGTGCATTTTGGTCAAAAAAGTTATGTTGATAGAAATATAAAAGTATTACCGTTTAGAAAGTTTTGCAAATTAGAAAAAATACCTTAGTCTAGATTAAAACTTTAGAACAATATCCCGAGAATTAGAATTAGTACCTCTTAACTATTTTTATTTAATGAAATTAATTAATTGCTAAAGGTTGCTTAATAGTTAGGATTATTCAAAAAGTTAGGTGGTACGAATTCAGGGGGGCAGTGGGGTAGGCGTGGATACCGTGAGTTAAGAAATAGAGGCTTATCTGTACGTTTTGCATGGAAAACTTCTAGTTCTTCTCGTAGTTTCTGGCGTCAGAGTATCTCTCAAGCTATAAATCGAGCTTTGCCTGTTAAGTACTTTAATTGCCTTGGACTAGTCCAATTATCTGAGTTACAATCAGCTTATGTTAACTGAACCGCCTTGGTACAGACCTGTATGCCAGGTGGTGTTGGAGGGACAGGACTCGTGAGGGTCCTCCCTATCCAGATTATATCTGTTGCATTATAAATCAATATGAGCCCCGATCATCATTCAAGTAGATTGCCACCACAAAGAATTAGCAAGCTTAAGGAAAGAGCACAAAAAATTTTAGATTCAGTGAAAACAACTGAGGTACTTGAAATGCAATTGGATGATAGTCAAAAGCGCTTAGAACTTAGGATAGAAATTATGGAATGGGCTGATGAAGCTGATGATATAATTAGGCCAGATTCTAGAAGAGATTCAGATTTTATGAATTTGGAGCCTGGTGCTCCTGAGTATATTCTACGCCAAGCTTTTTGGGCTGGAACATCTTGTGCAGCTATAATTGACTTTGATGAGATGACAGGTCGAGATAAGAAAAATTATCATATATTACTTAATTCATGGAGGTTGTTTTGCGAAAAGCTTCAAGAAGTAGTAAATTTAAGATTTTAAATTAAAGAGATAACAATGCGAGCCTCTAAAAATTCCGAATCACTAGTGCTCATCGGAATTTTTAAACACTTTACGTTACTTTGTTAGGAAAAAATTATGACTAATCTAAATATTAGGGAAGCTCGAATTGAAGATATGTTGCACATTATGCGATTAATTAGTCAACCTGACATGTCTCCTGATAATAAACTCAGTGAAGAAAAAGTAAAAGAACTTTATCAACAAATTTCTAATACATCTAATCATCGTCTTTTTGTGGGACTCCATGAGAAAGAAATTATTGGAACTTTTGCTTTAATAACAATTCAACAACTTTCTCATAATGCAGCCCTTTCAATGGTAGTAGAAGATATTGTTGTTGATTCAAAATATCAAGGGAGTGGATTTGGTAAACAAATAATGAGATTTGCCTCTGATGAAGCTGAAAGACAAGGATGTTACAAGCTCATTCTTTCAAGCGGAAATGCAAGGACAAATGCTCATGCTTTTTATGAAAGTCTTGGTTATCGTCAAGATGGAGTTAGGTTTGCTTTAAATGTTTAAGATGGCAACCTATTAGTACGAATGTCGTTGGGCGTATTAGTAGGAAATCTATTGTTCCTGGAAATCTCAGGGGAACAAAAGAACAGAGGAGAGGGAACAAAGGTTTCTTTTGAGTATATGTTTCTTAGTTTTTTTGGTATGTTATGGATAGTTATGTGATATACTTGAGGGAGCAAGGGAAAGAAAAGCTTTCTGTTGAATAATATAATCATTAAAGCTTACTTAATAGTTAGGATTATTCTAAAAGTTAGGTGATACGAATTTCCAGGCTTTTGGCTCACTGGTCACGCTCGCCGTTATTTATACTGAGCTAAAAAGGGAGATATAAACAACTATGAGTTTTTTGGAAATTTTTTTTCTATTACCTATTTTATTGCTTGTTTTTAGCATATTTA
>CALJRW010000007.1 GCA_937976335.1 uncultured bacterium
TTAGAAATAAATAGAGATGAGGAGAGTTTCTTAAAAGGTGAACCAGTTTTATTAAATGGTGATGAAGATTTGAAGCTTTTAGTGGTTTCTATTGATGGAGTTGAAATACCGACAAAAAGTTTTAAAATAGAAGAGAATAGTCTTTACGTCACGTCTGATAAGAAAAATTTTGTTCTTCAAACTAGAGTTGAAATAGATCCTTCTTCAAATAAATCTTGTATGGGTTTATATAAATCAAAGTCTCTATATTGTACACAAATGGAGCCGGAAGGTTTTAGAAAAGTAACTTTTTTCCCAGACAAGCCTGATGTGCTTAGTAAATTTACTACAACAATCATTGCTGATAAGGAAAAATATCCTACGCTTTTATCTAATGGTAATTTAATTTCTGAAACGGAGATTGCTGGTGGTAGAAAAAAAGTGATATGGGAAGATCCTTTTCCAAAACCTTCTTGTCTTTTTGCTTTAATCGCTGGAGATTTAGGCTTGATTTCTGATTCCTTTGTAACAAAAAGTGGGAAGAAAGTTTTGTTGGAAGTTTATTCCGATAAAGGGAATGAAGACCTTTGTTGGCACGCCATGAATTCACTTAAGAAGTCTATGAAGTGGGATGAAGATAGGTTTAATCTTGAATATGATCTAGATCGTTTTATGATTGTTGCAGTTGATGATTTTAATTTTGGTGGTATGGAGAATAAGGGGCTAAATATTTTTAATTCAAGCGTTACTTTAGTTTCGCCAGAAACTGCAACTGATCGTACTTATTTTCGAGTTGAAGCTATAGTTGCTCATGAATATTTTCATAATTGGACAGGAAATAGAATAGCTTGTAGAGATTGGTTTCAGTTAACTCTAAAAGAAGGTTTGACAGTTTTAAGGGATCAAGAGTTTAGTTCAGATTTACATTCTAGAAGTGTTTGTAGGATTGATAATGTTGATTATGTTAGGTCAATTCAATTCAAAGAGGATGCAAGTCCAAATGCTCATCCTATTAGGCCAGAGTCTTTTACTTCAATTGATAATTTTTATACTCCAACAGTGTATCGAAAAGGTTCTGAGGTCATAAGAATGATATTATCCATGTACGGTGAAAGTGCTTTTCAAGCAGGAATGAAAAAATATTTTGAACTTTATGATGGACAGTCTGTAAGAACGGAAGATTTTTTACATGCTATGGAGCTTGGAACAGGAAAAGATTTAACTCAATTTAAAAATTGGTATTCTCAAGCTGGAACTCCTAGAGTGAAAGTTACCTCATCCTATAATGAAGAAAGTCAGGTTTTTACTCTTAAATTAGAACAAAGTTGCCCGGCTACACCAGGTCAAATAAAAAAGAAACCTTTTGTTATTCCTCTAAAAATTGCTTTATTAAGTGAGGAAGGGAAGGAATTAAGTTTTATATGTGAAAAGATTTCAGAAAACTCAATCATTGAACTCAGACAGAAAAATGAAGAATTCTCTTTTAAGAATGTTCTAAGTAAGCCAATTTTGTCAATTAATCGAAATTTTACTGCGCCTGTAATTATAGAAGAAGATTTAAGTTTAGAAAAAAGAATCAAACATTTATGTGTGGAAAACGATCCTGTAAATAGGTATATTGCTGGACAAAATTTACTTACTGAAGAATTACTGAAAATTATTAAAGGTAAAAAGAATGACTTTTCTGAAGAGATTATAGAAGCTTTTGGAAAATGTTTATATTCAGACATAAAGGATTATTCTCTTATTGCTAGATATATAGAATTACCATCAATTTCTACGGTTGTTTCAACTTTATCTACTATTAATTTTGAAAAAGTTAAAGAATCAATTGTTTCTTTTTGCAAAAAATTTGCCTTGTTTCATTCTGAAAAATTATTTGAAATTTATCAAGAATTAAACAAAGAGCTAGATTATGAATATCAATGGGTAGAGAAAGATGTAGCAAAAAGAGAATTAAAGAATAGAGTATTGTTTTATCTAATTTGCTCTGAAAAACATGAATATATCGAATTAGGATATAAGCAGGCTCAAACTGCTAATAACTTTACTGATACTTATAGTGCTTTAAGTTCTTTGGCTAACTCTAATTCTCAACTCTTTGATAAAGCTTCAAAAGATTTTTATGAAAAGTATAGAAGTGAAAATTTAGTTATTCAAAAATGGTTTGCCTTAATTGCTAGCAGGAATCAACCTAGTGTTTTAGAAGACATAAAAAGAATAGAAAAACTTAAAGAGTTTTTAAATGATCGACCAAATCATATAAGCCTTCTCTATAAAACTTTTTCTATGAATCCTATTTACTTTAATAAAGAAGATGGCTCTGGCTATAAATTTTTTGCTGATAAGATAATTGAAATAGCAAAATTTAATCCAAACGTTGCGGCAGTTTTTATAAAACAATTTAATTATTACTCAAAATTAAATTCATCTAGACAAGCTCTAATTAAAGCTGAGCTAGAAAGAATTAAAGCAAGTGTTAGAGATATGAAGAATTCTAGTTTGATTATTGAAGTGATTGATAACACTTTAAGTTAAGTTTGTTTTAGATATCTATACGGTGTGTGCAGGTATGTACAACTATGTATTAAATTGATGAGTTTTTAATACCAGGGTAGCATCATGTAAAAAATTTTAGATTCTTAATTTAAATTCAAAACTTTATAGTTAATTCTCAGAGCTAAGCACCTAAAATAATTGATTAAAAAAAATTGGATTAGCATATTATTATTTAGTATGTTCTCTAGATAACATCTTAAGATTAATAAAGGAGAATCATGGTAGCAACTGTAACAACTAACATAGTGCAAAAATTGTCCCCTAGTGCAAAAGAATTTTTAGCTAAGAGAGCTGAATACCAAGATTTAGATAGCGATCTAACACTAGCTATAAGTAACTATGTTGATTACCTTGAGGAAACTCTAAGTCCTGATGACTTCTCACGTTTAGCTCATATTAAAAGCGATCCTGTTAGAACAAAAGAGAGTGTTAAAAATCGAATTAGAATTTGGTTTCAAGATACTACAAAAGAAAGCCCATTTTGTGAAAAATCTGATTATAAGTTGAGTCAAAATACTCATGCAACAAAGCTTGAAGATGCTTTTTTAAAGCGAGAATTCCAAAAGGTAATAGTCGATAACGCTTATACAGATTTAAGTCTTGAGGTAAAAAAAGAAGTTAGTAACCTTAAAAATGATGAAGTTTTTGAGGGAGTGAGTGGAAATATAGATGGTTGGTCAGCAAGGTCGCAGTTAAGTAGTGACGTTTTTTCTCAATTAACATTGGGATCGTCTTGGATGCTTAAACTTAAGCGGGATGTTGAGAAATAGCTGGAACTAACTTCTGCCATCAACATCTTTATTTATTTTACTCTACTACTTAGCGTGAGTAACATTCTTCCCTTGTTATTAGTTTTAAGTTAACAATCTGTGTTTATCGACAAAAATTCTGAAAAGTTTCCTAATTTTTGATTTTTTTGAGATTATTTCTGGAATAAATGTTGCTGGCACCAGTTTATTACTGGGAAAGCTCAGCTAAGAACTCTAATGGAGTAAAGTCTTTGTGTGTTTGTTTGTCATCAAATTGTTTAGTTATTCTAATTTTTTGAGTTGAATCTAAGAATTTAAGCTTGGTTTGATTAATAGTGGATTTTCTCAGATACCTTGCTAGAAATTTAAGTTCGTCAGTTTGATAGTAATTAACTGGCTCTCCCACCCAGACATTGAATCCAGAGTGTGTCCACTGTTTAATGTTTTCTATAACTTCTATTTCAATTGTTGGCTCAAGTTCTAGTAGAACGAATAAGTTCTCAGCAAATCGAGAGGTTAGCCAATTGGTGGAAGTCAATTCAAATGGATGAAACTCATCATTAGAGTCAAATGCTCCAGTGGGAATAAGAGTATGTATATGAGGATGCCAGTTTGGTAGATCGCCAGCAGTATGAAGGTTCATAATAGCAGCTGGATTAAACTCAGGGTACTCATCTTCAGACCACTCCTTAATAGTTTGCCAAGCTTCTTTGTAGAGTAGTTTGTTTAGATCTCGGTTAAATTTAAAATTTGAAATTAAAGTTTGTTGAAGTTTGTTGGTCTTTTTTGATATTTGTTGAGGCTACTGGTACGGATTTGTTACTTGATGGTAAAAGCGACAAAATATAGTAAAGACAGAAAGAAATTTCCGATAATAATGAAATTAGGAGTATCTAAGAGTTAGAAAATAGTGCATATAATATGTGTGCCTAAGATTCTCAAAATAAACCCAGAAGTAGCGACACATGAAGAGCTACTAATAT
>CALJRW010000008.1 GCA_937976335.1 uncultured bacterium
CGTAACAATGGCAAATGAGAGCGAATAGCGAACATTTGATTCGATATTCCTTAGGACACTCTGCTTGGTTCGTATGGTAAGGTTTTGATATTTGTATGCGCCTGTAGCTCAGCTGGATAGAGCATCTGCCTTCTAAGCAGAGGGTCCTAGGTTCGAATCCTAGCAGGCGTGCTCTTCTATTTACTGCTGTTTTTATGTTTCTTTGTAAAAGCTTGAATATCACTTAATCTGCTACATAATTTTCTTTTAAAAATGCTCAACGATGCGCGCATCGCCTGTGCTTTTTAAAAGCAAATTATTTTGCATCTTGGCAAAGCTTGGACTTAGAAAGGCAAATTTAAAACACAGCAGTGAATAGTCAATGTAAAAAAGTTTGTATTTTATTCTAATAAATATATAATTCTATTCTATGAAACTTTTACTAACTTCTGAAGGTATAACTAATAAGTCAATCAAAAAATCTTTACGTTCCTTACTTGGCAAAGACTTTTCTGAATCAAAAGTTTTATTTGTTCCAACTGCTGCTAATTATGAAGGAGGTGATAAGTCTGGGTTAATTGATAACTATCTGCAGTTTATAGATTTGAAATGGGCTTCTTTTGATATTTTAGATATTGCAGCTGTATCCAGTAGTTATTTTACTTCAAGATTAAGGACTGTAGATGCGTTAGGTGTAGGGGGGGGGGATCCTGAGTTTTTAATGCAGAAGATATCTGAAAAATTTACTAATGATGAGTTTAAAGAGTTAATAAGAGATAAAGTTTATGTAGGAATTAGTTCAGGTAGTATGATTCTAGCTCAAAAAATTGCTGAAAATGGCTTAGCTGATTTGTATAACTATCCTCAAGATAATTGGAATATTCCAGCTTTAGGTATAGTACCCTTTTGCATCATTCCTCATTATTTAGATGCGACTTTAAAGAAACTTAATAAAGAAAAAATTCAGAAATTAAAACGAACTGTAAAACATTACGCAATATGTGACCAAAGTGCGATATGTATTGATTCTGATAAAATAGAGATAGTTTCAGAAGGTGAGTGGTTTGAATTATGACTTTTAAGAAACAAGATAAGACGGCGATGTTAATTCATGGGACTACAGATACTGATGAATATTTTGGTGAAGAATACCCTTCCTTAAGTAATAGTCATTGGTTTCCTTGGCTACAAAAACAATTATCAATGAATGGCTATTTAACTCAAACACCTGAAATGCCTAATGCATATAGTCCTGTTTATAGCGATTGGAAAAAAACGTTTGAACAATTTTCTGTTAATTCAGATTCAATTCTTGTAGGACATAGTTGTGGTGGAGGATTTTTGTTGAGATGGCTTTCAGAGAACGATGTTAAAGTTGATAAGGTAGTTCTAGTTGCTCCTTGGTTAGATCCTAAAAAAGAAAAATGTCCTGATTTTTTTGATTTTGAAATCAACAGAAATTTAACTACTAGAACTAATTTATCTCTATTTTCTTCTGATAATGACTCAGAGTCGATGTTAGAAACTGCTAGGATAGTTCAAAAGCACTTACCTGAGATACATTTAAAATTATTTAAAAATTATGGTCATTTTTGTTTCTCAGATATGAAAACTCAAGAATTTCCAGAATTAAGAGATCTTTTATTGTGTTAAACCAAGTTTAGTTAAGGCAAAAAATTATTTCTTTTAATTTTTTATCCCTCTGAGAGATAATTATAACCATAATTGAATTTTTCAAGCTTCAATGATATAAATCTCTCATGAATCCATATATCGGCATACTACTACTCTTTATAATAGTCTCAGGCTTTCTAATCACAATGTTAGCTCTTTCAAGCATTTTAGGCCCAAAGAATAAAACTGCTACTAAGCAGCTACCTTTTGAGTGTGGGTCTGTAAGTGTTGGTGATGCTAGAACTTCTAGATTTAGTGTTAGGTTCTATTTAGTCGCTATGCTTTTTATTCTTTTTGATATTGAGATAATTTTTATGTATCCATGGGCGTTAATATTTAGAGATCTTGGATGGCTTGGTTTTTTTGAAATGTTAGCTTTTGTTTCTGTCTTACTTGTTGGGCTTATTTATGTTTGGAAAAAAGGCGCTTTAGACTGGAATACAAAAACACAGGTTAAAGCGGTGTAAAGATTTGTTTGCTATACCATTACTAGTATCAATTTTTATTTCTCTTGTTTCTTTTCTCCCGCTAAGACATTGGATAATTGAATTTATAAGTTCTACACAATCGTACTTACTTGCTCTAAACTTAGTTTGGATATTTTTGTTATTTATTTTCTTAAATAAGCAAAATAGACGCTTTAACCTAACGGCAATTTTGTATTTTGTTCTAGTTTCTTGCTTGCAATTTATGCCTTTATCAGATTTTTTATCTCATCCTGAAAAATTAGAAAAAAGCATTAGTTCTGATAAAACAAGTTTTAAGTTATTCTATGCAAACTTATTTTCTCATAATAAAGATCAAGAAAAAGTAAAAGAAATAATCCAAAATTTAAATGCTGATATTGTTTTTTTAGTAGAGTATACCGAAAAATGGCAAAAAAATTTAGAGCTTGCTACACTCTATGAAAATAAATTTGAACTTCCTGAAAATCATAATTTTGGATTAGCTTTTTTTAGTAAATTTCAAATTGATACTGATATACTATCGTCAGTTGGTAATTACTTGCCTCCAAATTTAATTGCTAAAGTAAATATATATGGTACTAAAATTAATTTTAGTGGCTTTCACTTAATACCAAACATATCAGAACGTGCTTATGATTCAAATAGAAGAACTATTCGAAGAACAGCAACAATTGCACGTGACTTAGAACTTCCAACTATTTGGGTAGGAGATTTTAATGCAACTCCTTCTTCCAAAAATTATAAATATATAAAACATAAATTAAAATTTAAGAATGCTATGGAAGGTTTTGGACTTAAAAAAACCTGGTCCTCTAAAAATCCTTTTTTGTGGTTTACTATTGATCACGTTTTACATAACACTGATTTTGAAGTTCTTAGTGCTAAAACTGTTGAGATTCCAGGATCAGATCATTTTGGTTTAGTTGTTTCTTTTGGAGTTCCGAATGACTAATTATTTTTAGCCTTTAACCAAATAATATTTAGTTCCTCTTTACTTAAATTGCCTTTAGCCTTAATTTCTTTTTCTAAAAATTCAAATCTCTTTTTAAATTTTTTACAAGCACTAACAAGTGCAATTTCAGGACTTAGTTTAAGTTTTCTTGCTAACTGAGAGATAGAAAAAAGTAAGTCTCCAATTTCCTCTTCAATTCTATCTTCTCCCTCTTTTTGACTCATTGCTTCTTCAACTTCTCTAAATTCTTCTCTTACTTTCTCTAAAACTTCTTCCGCTGTATCCCAATCAAATTCAACTTTTGCGACAGCTTTTCCTATTTTACTAGCTTGCTCTAAGGCAGGGGAAGAAATAGGAATATCACCCAAAAGACTTTTTCTTTTTTTTGCTTTACTAGCTTCCCAAATTTCTTTCACTTCTTCGGTAGTGTTTGCTTTTTTACCAGCAAATACATGTGGGTGTCTTTCTACTAATTTATTGGATAGTTTTTGAATAACATCATCTAAGGTAAATTCCTTTGCTTCTGAAGCAATTTGGCAGTGTAGCATGACTTGAAGAAGTACATCTCCAAGTTCATCTTTTATTTGATTTGTATTCTCTTGTTCTATTGCATCAATTAGTTCATACGATTCTTCTATGAGATAAGGTTTTAAGCTTTTATGAGTTTGCACTTTGTCCCAGGGACAGCCGTTTACTGGGTCTCTTAGTTGTTTAATTAAATTTTCTAATTTTTTGATTGATTCCATCATTTGCTTTTAACATTTGTCTAAATTGAATAGCAAATGTTGATTGAGCTAAGGTAAATAAAGAAATATTTTGAGCTCCTGCTTTTTTAAGTTCTTTAAATGCTGATATAGCACTTGCGCCTGTTGTTAGAACGTCATCGACTAATAAGATATTCTTGCCATCTAAGTTTTTAGTTACAGAAAATATATTTTTCGTATTACTAAATCTCATTCTATGATCTTTTATTTCAACTTGTGCTTTTTTATTTTTACTAGTTCTTTTTAAGAGTTCATCTCTTTTTTTTGCAATTTTAGTTTTAAATATTTCTTTTATTAAAATTTCTGATTGATTAAATTTGCGTCTTTTTAATCCCGAGAAAGAAGGTGGCATTGCAGTGATAAGATCAAATTCATTTTTTTTATAAAAATTGATAACATGTATTGAAGAAATTTCTCCTAGAATTTGAAATAATTTATAACTTGGTTTGTATTTAGCTACTTTTAAAATTGCCCTAAAATGATCATCATAATTCCAAAGAAATTTAACTGATTTAAATGGTAAAGGCATAATTTTACATAAATTACATATTTTTCCTTCTGAAGTTTTAGAAAAACATTTTTTACACTTATTAATTGTATCTGGAATTTTAGGCTTACATTTTTTACATAAATATTCTTTTCCTGTCGGCCAATTACAAACTAGGCATGATTTTGGAAAAAGGATATCGAGACTGTTTGAAAAAAAGGCAGGGAGTTCCATCAAACTAATAATCGGCAAACCTCAATAAAAGTTTCCTATTTTTTTAAATCTAGAAACTCTTCAACTCCAGAACCTCCCAGCTCTAAGAAAAAAATATATATTTTTAGAAGTGGGAGTTTCTGGAGTTGAAGAGTTTCTGGAGTTAATTTTTAATCAAGGAGTTACCAGTCATTTCGTTTGGCTTTTCCATTCCCATTAAATCTAAGATAGTAGGAGCAATATCCTTGAGGGAGCCAGGCTTTAGGCTTTTAACATTAGAATTTCCATAACAAATAACAGGGACAGGAAAAGTTGTATGGGCAGTATGAGGAGTGCCAGTTTCGTAGTCAATCATTTGTTCTGCATTTCCGTGGTCAGCAATGATAAGAGCTTGTCCTGAAACTTTATCTAAAGCAAATAGTAGTTCACCTAAGCATTTATCTGCAGTTTCAACTGCTTTAATTCCAGCTTCTAAATTCCCAGTATGTCCAACCATATCGCAGTTGGCAAAATTTAGTACAATAAAATCATACTTATTGCTTAGAATTGCTTCGCTTGCTTTTTCTGTAATTTCTATTGCACTCATTTCAGGTTTAAGATCGTAAGTTCTAACATCTTGCGGTGAAGGCACAAGAATTCTTTCTTCTAATTCGTAAGGTTTTTCTCTTCCGCAATTAAAAAAGAAAGTAACATGTGGATATTTTTCAGTTTCAGCAATTCTTAGTTGTTTTAAATTATGTGAAGAAAGCAATTCACCGAGAGAATTTTTAATTGCTTCTTTTTTAAATAAAACAGGTAAGTCAAAACTATCTTTATATTCTGAAAAACATAATATATTTTTTGGAAAAGCAGTTAGTTCGAAAGCATCAAACTCGATATTAGCAATTGCAGAAACTATTTGTCGCATTCTGTCTGCTCTAAAATTCCAAAAAATTACACTTGACCGATTGGTAATATTGGCTTGTTTTACTACAGATGGTTCAATAAATTCATCACTTACATTTTTTTCATATGATTCTTTTATGCAATTAGCTGCAGAAGTAAACTGCTTTCCTTCGGAGTTGACGATTGCTTCATAATATTTTTTAGTTCTATCCCAGCGTTTATCTCTATCCATTCCGAAATATCTACCTGAAACAGTAGCAATTTCTACATTAGGCATACTATTCACAATTTCTTCTAATTCTGAAACTTCTTTCAGTGCTTGATTTGGTGAGCAATCTCTTCCATCAGTAATGATATGAAGAAAAATTTTTGCTGTCTTGCTTTCATTTAAAGTGTTAATTAAAGCTAGTAAGTGATTTTTATGACTATGCACACCGCCTGAGCTATATAATCCAATTAAGTGAACGCTATCTGAATTCTCAGAAGCTGTAATAAAATCTTGATATTCTTTTATTATATTTACATTATTGTCATCAAAGGCTTTCTTAATTCTTAATAGGGATTGATCTAGAGTACGTCCTGCACCAATATGAATATGCCCAACTTCAGAATTTCCCATTTGCCCCTTAGGTAGTCCAACAAGGTCGCTATGAGTAGTAAGGGTTGAGTTAGGCTGATTTGCTATTAACTTATCGTAAGTTGGTGTATTAGCAAGAGCTACTGCATTACCTTCGGTTTTTGGATTTACACCAAAACCATCAAGTATGCATAAAAGGCAAGTTTTAGACATATAGTTTAAGGTGTTGAGAGAGTGGGGGAAGGCGCTAAGACTTCACTACTATCAAATTCATTCTCTAAATCATCTAGATCGTAATCATAAACAGATAATTTCTGCCAAACTTCTGAAGAATCCTTATATTCATTTTGCCTACTTAAGCAAAGACCTTTTAGAATTAACAAGTTCTGAGCAAGTTTTGGGCCAATAGAAATTTCCTCATTTTTGGCAAGTTGACTAAAGCCATCAATGAGCTCTTTTGCTTCACTTAGGTTATTAACTTCAAGGTGCAATCTTATTAAATCAATTTCAGCACATAAACGTGCTTTTCCAGTAGTTTCTCTAGTTCTAGTTCTTGCAGCTGCAGTTGCCTTATCTGCCATATTATTTTCAGTCCAAAGCGTAACAGCTTCGTTCCAATAACTTTGCTTGCTAGTTTCTTTTGCAGCTTTAGCGTAATGCTGGGCAGCTTTATCAAAATTCCCAAGTTCTTTCTCTAATTCAGCAAGTTTTATAATAATTGGTAAGAAAGATTTATTCTTTCTAAGAAGTGAATCTAACTCTTTCTTTAAGCTTTCAGGTTCTTGATTCTTAAATTCATTTAGTATTTTTCTAAACTCAAGTCTAAGGCTAGCGTCTTTAGCTTCTTTTCCTTTAGCTCCTAGTTTTAAAAGTTCAGATTGATATTCCATAGCATCGTTTATTCGTCCAATTTCTTCAGATAAATCTCTTGCTTTTAATGCAGCATATTTATTTGGGTTATGGTAGAGCGTTAAGGCTAAGTTATCTATTGCAACAGTTTTATTATTATTAGCTTCATGCAAATTAGCAGCTTGTAGAAGTACTTCAGTATTAGTTGGTTCAATAGTTCTAGCAGCATCTAAAACCTTAAGAGCTTCGTTCCTTTCTCCAGCATTTTCTAAAACTTTTGCTAATTCAACGCGAGCTAAAATATTAGTAGGATCTTTTTTAATAATCTTTCCCCAAGCATCTTTAGCTCTGTCCCATTCCTTAGAAGCTGAATATCCTCTTGCTGTTAAAAATCCATCATAAAACACTTTGGTATTTCTTTCTTTTCTTGCATGTCTTTGATCTCTAAACCATGAACGTAGGCCAAAAACTAAAGTTATAATTCCCATACCAAGAAGGCCCAGTACAAATGAAATAATCAAAGCAAAGCCAGTTGGCACAGTTTTGATTGAGCTTTTGGTTAAATAGATAGGAATTGGGTTATTATTTAGTAAAACTACCCAGAGCACTGCTGCAATTAGCATGAGAGTTATAGCGATTGTGTTAATTGTTCTGATCATTGATTTCCTTTACTGTAATTTACTGTAATTTGATTGCAATTACGTTACTATCTATTTAACAATATTATAAAAAAAGTCAAGTTAACAGGCTTAATTTAGTATTTTGTAGGCTAGGTGAGGTGATTTTACTTATCCCATCCATATGTTATTTTGCTAATTACAATGAAAATGAAGTTCATATCAATACTAGCAATTAGCTTACTATTCTCTCACAATTCTTTTGCTATGTGTATTAGGACCTGTGAAGAATTGAAGTTAGAGATTCTTGAATGTAAAAAATCACCAGATCTAAATAAAGCTAATCCTAAAAATTTTGAATTTTTATATGAAATTAAAGCAAGAATTATCGAAGCAAAGTTGATTTATAGCGAATTTGAACAAAAAAATAGCTCACTTGATTATTTACATAAGAAAATTAAAACTTTTATGCTTTTTTCTAATAAAGATATGCTTTGTGAAGAAAAGTTAAAGAAAGAAAAATTAAGAGTTCCTGTAGAGCCTTTTTGTCACGATACACCTAATATGAAAAATAAATTTTATGGGAAGGCTTATTATAGTGAAGGAGAAAAGACTCTTAGTTGTGGTTAATTATCACTTGGATTAGTTCTAATTGATATTTTTCTCCTAAGTCGATTTGCAAATTCTTCGATTTCATGTTCGTTACCGAAATCTTTAATATGTTTATTGATTTGATCTAAAGCAACTAGAGTTTTTCCTTCTTTTTCTTTTTTGCAAATATTTATTAAAGAACCAAAATAACTTGTAAATGGTGTATCTTGAACGAAGTTAGCGTAGCTAATTAAAATATTAGAGTTGGATATATGAACTTGCTCAGATTCTTCGTCAACATTGCTAAATCGTAAAAGCAAAGCTTTTCTAAAATACATTTTTGCTTCTTCGTAATTTTTTTCTTGAATTTCTATAACACCAAGGGCTTCTAAACTATCTGCATCATTAGGATTCACGCTTAAGAAATTAAGAAAAACTTCTCTAGCTTCATTATATTTTTCTTGTTCAAATAAAAGTGTTCCTAAAAATACTTGTACCCCATAATTTTCTGGATCTAATTGAAGAGCTTTTCTATAGTAATAAATTGCTTTTTCATTTTCTTCAGTCTCTAAATAACAAGCAGCTAAATTTATATTAACTATTGAATTTTGAGGATCGAGTACAGCAGCTTGTTTAAGATGAAAAAAAGCAAGGTCAAACTTTGTATCGCAAAAGTAACTAACACCTAAAAAGCTATGTGCTTCTGCACAGAAAGGAGAGATTTTTATAGCTTTTGTTAAGCAATTTATAGCCTGATCTATCTTCTCTAAGTGTAAATAACAAAACCCTAAGTTAACTAAAGTTGTGCTATCTTCAGGTATTAAGTTATGTGCAAAACTAAAGCATTCTCGAGCTTTAGTAAAATTACTATTTTCAAAATAAAGTTTACCAAGCATATTTAAAGCAATAAAGTTTCCAGTGTTATACTCCATCGCTCGATTCAATAAGTTTAAACGTTCATTTAAATCTTCAGTAAAGCTAGCTTTTATGACAGCGATTGTTGAGAGAGTATGTAAATCTGCATCTACGCTAAGTGAATTTAAGTATTGAAAAAGTTCGTCAACGTTCCCAAAAGCATCTTCAAAATCTTTAAGTGTATCAATTCCAGTAGAATGAAGATGAATCGATTTAAGTATTCTATCTCTAACTTTATCTTCAAGGTTTTCTTCGTCTTCCTTGAAAGAGAAGGATATAAAACTGTCTACTTTTGAATTAAGAGGACTACTATCTTCCGTTTCAAATTCTTCAATACTCTCAAGGCAGAAATTACTTACGCTAGTTAAGGTATCAGCTAATTCTAATCTTTGTTCAGCCGTGTGTAGTGGATTATCAGGAATTTCTAACATCTTCTAAAAATGTTAAAAGATTCTTAATGCTTAGTCAAAAATATTAGCTTTTTTATATTTAAGCTGCCTTAACAGATTTGTCTCCACAAAGCTTCTCAAGTTCTTCAATCTCAATTTTATCAGCAGTAATCCAAAGTGATTCTAGATCGTAATCTTTTCTTGTTTCTTCGTAAAAGAGATGAACTATTACGTCTCCAAAATCAATTAAAATCCAGTGGGCTTTTTCAAAACCTTCTACGGAAATAGCTTTTATTCCTTTTTCTTCCATATCAGACAAAATGCGGTTACATATACCTTGAACATGTCTATCAGATCTACCGGTTAAAATTACAAAATTATCAGTTAGTCCAAATACTTTTGAAACGTCTAGAATAATTGGGTCAAAAGCTTTGACATCAAGTGCAGAGTTAAGAATATCAAGTGTAAAAGAACAAGATTTGGGCTTTATCCCCATAAATTTTTTCTCCATATATTTTTGAATAAACTGATAAAGTACGTTCTGAAAAAAGGTATAGAATATTTACATTGATCTTGAAAAGCAAAAGAGGAAGAGCAATTTTGAGTAGCAAGTGAGATCAGTTTAAAAAACCTCCTCAAAAGTAGAATGCAAAGCAGAAGGGGCACAGTAATATGAGGCACAGTAAGAGGCACAGTAATATACTGTTGTAAATAATTTGTGAATCAATTTTGAAAATAAAGTGAGTATTATTAATGCCTCCATTTATACTCTAATTATATCATATTGAAGTATAAATTTTCAATAAATTATATTTTAAGTTAACAGTTTTCCAATATAATCGAGTAAAGTATCAATATTTTTACGTGAAACACTAGATATTTCAAATACTTGAAAGCCTTCTTTTTTTAGAACGCTCATTGCTTCTTTGACTGTATTATTTTCAGTGTCAACGTTTAAATCAGCTTTTGTAAAACAAATTATCTGAGTTTTACTAGAAAGTTTTTCTGAAAATTCATTAAGCTCATTATTAATTTCATTGAAGCTTTTTAAGGGATCTTTTAATTCGCCAGTTTCATCTAGCGCGTAAGGATCAATTAAATGAAGTAGTATTGAATTTCTTTCTAAATGTTTTAAAAAATTAATTCCTAAACCTTTACCTTTATGAGCACCTGGAATAAGTCCAGGAATATCTGCAATAACAAACGAAAAGTTTTTTTGTTTGACTACACCTAAATTTGGATCGAGCGTTGTAAAAGGGTAGCTTGCAATTTTTGGTTTAGCAGTTGTGACTGAACTTAAAAATGTTGACTTTCCAGCATTTGGTAAACCAAGCAGGCCAACATCTGCAAGTAGTTTGAGTGACAGTATAAACTCGCCTTCTGTTCCAGGTTTTCCTGGTTGTGCATATTCAGGAACTCTATTCGTTGCTGATTTAAAAAAGTAATTACCTTTCCCCCCTTGACCTCCCGTAGCTAAAGAAAAAGATTTTTCGTGGTAATCTAAGTCTACCAGGATTTCTTTTGTTTCAGGGTTTATTACTTGTGTTCCAATAGGGACTTTAAAAACAAGATCATCTCCGCTCCCTCCGTCTTTTCTATTTTTTCCACCATTCCCACCTTGCTTAGCAATTAGGTCTTTTTTGTATTGAAAATCTAGTAAAGTTCTTTTTCCAGTATCAGCAATAAGAATGACAGAACCTCCTTTTCCGCCATCTCCACCATCAGGTCCTCCTTCAGGAACATATTTTTCTCGTCTAAAGTGTACAGCGCCAGCACCTCCTTTTCCGGCTCTGGCATATACTTTTACTTCATCGATAAACATTGAGGTTAACTCTTTTGGGTTTTTATAGCTAAAGTCAAGGAAGCTTATAGTAAATTATAATTTATACCCATCGTCATTTAGTTTTTCCACTTTTTGTCTAAGACCTGATCGGTCTTAGACTAGTTTTGATTGGTATATCTTATTTTCCCTCCGGGAGACTTCCGGAAATTTTTAATTTCCTTCAGTATATTAAGAATTAAAATTATTTAAGCACTAGCAGTAACAACTGTAGTATTTTCCGCAGGAATAATGTTAATAAATTTTCTTTTTCCATGCTTGAATTCTACGTAGCCATCAACTTTGGCAAACAAAGTATAGTCTCCACCTTGTCCAACATTAGTTCCAGCATGAAAAGTTGTTCCAGTTTGTCTTACAAGAATGTTTCCTGCTCTAACAAATTCACCACCATATTTCTTTACGCCACGTCTTTTACTTTTACTGTCGCGACCGTTTTTGGTACTACCACCAGCTTTCTTATGTGCCATTTAATATCTCCTAATGTTTTATGCTACAGACTCAATTTGAATCTCTGTCATCATTTGTCTATGACCAGTTTTTTTCTTGTAGCCTTTTCTTCTTTTTTTCTTAAAAGCAATTTCTTTTTTACCTTTTTTTGTGCCTAGAATTTTAGCAGCAATTTTTGCTCCACTTACGTAAGGCGCACCAATTTCACAATTGTCTCCACCATCAGAAAGCATTAACACTTTATCTATAGTTACACTCTCGTGACTACCTGGTATTAAAATAATTTTACCAGCACTAACTCTATGTTGTTTGCCACCTAATTCAATAAGTGCATATTTTTCTTCGCTCATCTTTCAAGTCTCTATAAAATTTTGAACCAGGAGAATACATAAATTTCAAGAAAAACTAAAGGCTTAGAGCAAATAAAATGACCTATTTAGTTGAAAAAACTAATATTTTATAAAAATACTGGAATAAAATACTGTAAAGGGTTAGAATCACAAGATAATTGCTTGTCTAAAGCCTGAGGGAAGAATGTCTAACAATAAGAATTACAAGATAGCCATTGTTGAAGATGATGACTCGGTACGCACGAGTTTAGTGATGAACTTTGAGCTTGAGGGTTTTCAGATAGTTACAGCTGTTGATGGGCAGGCTGGGCTTGAGTTAGTAGAAAAAGAAAAGCCAGATTTAATTATAATGGACGTTATGATGCCTAGAAAAGATGGGCTTCAAACATGTCGGGAGCTTAGAAATAGGGGAAATTCTACACCTCTAATCCTACTAACTGCTAGAGGCCAAGAAGTAGATAAAGTCCTAGGTCTAGAATTAGGAGCTGACGATTATTTAGCAAAACCCTTTGGAATGCGTGAACTAATAGCTCGTGTTAATGCGCTCCTTAGAAGAAGCAATACAACTAATGAAATTGATGTAGTTGAATTTGATGATGTAGTAGTTGATTTTAAAGCTTACAAAGCGCAGAGAGAAAATAAGCCAATAGAGTTATCTGCAAGAGAATACAGATTATTAAAATACTTGGTTTCAAGAACAGGATCTGTTGTTACTCGTGATGAGCTACTAGATCAAGTTTGGGGCTATAATTCTTATCCATCAACTAGAACAGTTGATAATCATATTGCAAGACTTAGGCAAAAGATTGAAGTTAATGTTACTGAACCAACTCATATTCTTACTGTGCATGGGGTAGGGTATAAGTTTGTTGCTTGAACTTGTAAATTCAAAAAACCTTTAAAAACTTAGTTTGCTAATTTTCAGCTATAGACTTTCTGGTTATAGAGTTGAGTAGTTTAAAGACCTTATGAATAATTAAGGCTAGGACTAAAGTTCTAGTCCTAGCCTTAATTTGTTATTTATAAATTGTTTTGAGTTATCCTGTACATCTATTATTATAACATATGTAGTTATTATAAGTCATACAAACTGCAGGTACTGCTTCAGGATGAAAGAAGTTAGTAAACTCGCAAGATTTAACAAGCCCAATATTTACGGCATTTATAAGAGCGTTAGCATCAAAATCAGCTCTCATAGGGCTACCAAAGTCACAAGTTGGATTAACATCTTCTTGACCATATAAGGTAATGTTCTGACAATCTGCATCTGTGTTACAAGCTAAACTCTTATCATACTCTTGATATGCAACTTGTTCAATTTCATCACAGCTTGAGTCAGAACTTAGAGTTATAACCGGAAAGTCTTCTCTAGTATTTCTAACAAGAAAACTTTTAGCTGTCGCATTAGTATGTCCTTTTCTAACTCTAAATTTAACTTTTCTTTTTCTTGCAAAAGGATCTAAATTATAAGAATCAGTAAGCTCTGCAGTTAAAACTTTTTCTTTTATCTTTGTTTTAATTTTTCCATTTTTTTTCTTAAAAATTCTTTCTATTCTTAATTCAAAATTAGAAATAGGAATAAATTCAGGCTGCTGAGCTGTATCGTAGTAAATATTAGCTAATGAATTTGAGAAGAATGTGTACTCAAGTGTACATCGTCTACTATTTCTTCGATTCTTTTTTGTAGCTAAACCTTCTTGGTCAAATAGTCTTTTGCAAGTTCTATTAATGTTAGTAACGATTCCTGAACCTTCAAGAACTTCTAAGGACAAGCCAAAGAGTGAAGAACTTAAAGTTAAGATAGTTAATATTAGTACTACAATTTTTGTATTTTTAGGTTTCATGATTTCTCCTTTATAAAGTGCAAGTTTTTAAAATAATAAATGCGAAAATATCACATATTTGGAATGTAGCATAATCATATTTTCAAAACAAGTGAAAGTTAAGAAAAAATTGTATATTTTTTACTTAATATAATTAAATACTTATATCCTTTGAAGCACATAAGTCTCAAATACTGATATAACTAAGAGTGCACTTTAGTTGTACTTAAAAATGTGTAATTATCACATTACATATGTTAACTTAATTTAAAACTATCTAAATTTCTAAAAATATGGCTGTTATAGAAAAGAAAATAATATTTAAATTTTTAAGATTGGCACTAAAGCCGATAGTAAGAATTTGTGTTAGAAATTCAGTTTTACTCAAGAGCTTTATCGAATGTTTAAAAGAAACATATGTAGTAGTTGCAGAAGAAGAATTAATTAAACAAGGAACTAAAACAACTGATAGTCGCATTAGCCTTATGTCAGGAGTTCATAGAAAAGACATAAAAAGACTTCATACTACAGAGCTTAAACTTGGAGAGCAGACTAATATTATAACTAAAGTAGTAGATCGCTGGCAAAACGATCCTGCATTTTTAACAAAAGGTAAAAAACCTAAAATTTTAAGTTACGGAGAAGAAAATAGTGATTTTAATCAATTAGTGTCTTTGGTACATAAAGAGTTTAATCCTGCTAGTGTTTTGTTTGAGCTTGAAAGACAACAAACAATTGAAAAAACAAATAAAGGCCTTAAGCTAAAAAAGAAAGAGTTTATACCTACTAAGAATATTTCAGAAGGACTTGGTCTTTTGGCAATAGACTCAGAACATTTATATAACGTAGTAGAGGAAAATATTACAGACCCAAAGCCAGTTCCAAATCTTCATAGAAGAACATATTTTGATAATATAGATCCAAAAGCACTTCCAGAATTAAGACTTTGGTTAATGCAGGAAGGATTGAAGATGCATAAAAAAGCAAATGAATTATTTCAAAAACATGATAGAGATTTTAACCCTGATTTAACGTGTAATGACGATTCTAAGCCATTAAGGGTAGTTTTTGGAACATTCGGAAAAGTTTATAAGGAGGACGAGTAGGTGAAATTTTGTAAAATTATTTTACTATTGTTAGTTAGTTTCGTGTTTTCTTGTGGTGGGGGAACTACTGGAACTGGTGAGTTAGATCTAGATTCGTTATCAACGGGTTCTGGAACAATAAAAAGCATAGATGGAAATTTTATTGACCAAGCAAAGCTTACAGTTCTTGAAACTGGAGAAACAGCACTTTCTGATTCAGCTGGAAATTTTAATATTTCGTGGCCAACTCAAGAATCTATTAACTTATTGGTTGAAGCAAACGGAATTGAAAAAACAATTCCACTTAATGATTTAGCTTTAGAAGAAGAATCTTATGATATTAACTTAGAAGTTGATTTTGAATCTGAAGATATAGTGCTAGTTTCATTTGATATAAAAGTCATAGAAGATGAAGGTGAGGATGAAGGTGGAGAAGATGCAGGAGTTAGTCCACCTAAAGACACTGAAGAGCAAAATATAGACGCCAACAGTCAAACTGAGAAAAGAAGCATTTTTAATGGCTTTATAGTTTATCAAGATGATAAAGAGCCGATATCAGGTATTGGAGTCAAATTAAATAATTCAATTACTTCAGTAACTAATGCTGAGGGTAAATTTTCTTTTAAACAAGTCTATAAGAAAAGGACTGCAAGCATATCTGTGACTTTTAATGGGGTAACTAAGAAAGAAACTTTTAAGGTTCCAGAAAAAGCTTTTGAACTTAGTATGGTTTTTGAAGTGAAAAGGCCTGTTTCCATGAATGATGGGAATGGAAATGTAGTTACTAGTGTGGGTTCAAGTGATGATATTAAGTTAGTTAGTTCTTCAAAGGAAATTAGGTAATTAGAGCTAGTCTTTTAATTAATGTAAGCGTTCAGGTCGCCCAATTTCTTCGTTTTTAAGTATTTGAAAATACTCGACGTGCAGTAGCACGCCTCCGTTTTTCAAATACTTAAAAGCCTCGACCTTGAACAACCTGAACGCTTACTAATTAATAGGTAAATAGAAAGTTCAAAAAGTAATTTTCGAAAATGAGTTTTTTGGACTTTCTGTATCCCTGTAGGGATAACTATACTTCATGATTACTTGTGATTGTTATAAAAAAGAAGCTAGCTCTCACAATTGATGCTTTTGTAATAAAGTATGCTTAGGAAAATTGCAAGTAAACAATGTTCCTCTATTATTTCCAATAATCATATTTCAGATTATTTCAACATAGCCTTTTGGTATTTTCATATTTATAAGCGTATTAGGAGTATTAAAAATCTCAAGAATCGCTAAACTTAATGTTCTGTGTGATAGCATCTTACCTATTTATGGCCTTTAAGCTATTATAGCTCTTAGTGATAAACGAACTCCTTTATAAAATTCGAGACATTAGAAGCAAAGCCTTATATTTAGGAATCCAAAAGCATGTAATTGGAAACGTCTTAGATGTTGGAGGGGGTAATTTTTTTACTCGTTTAAATAAAAGTACAATAGAGTATTCAAATTGGACTACAATCGAGCCTAATGCTAAAGAAAGAGCGGACGCGAGTCTAAACTGGAAACTTATTTCAGCAGACGGTTGTAACTTACAATTTGAAGACAATTCATATGACACAATCTTAAATATCCAAGTTTTAGAACACGTATTTGAGCCAATAAAAATGTTTAGTGAAATGGAGCGAGTTTTAAAACCTAATGGTAAAATGCTTATACTGATTCCCCAAACTTCTAACCTTCATATGGCTCCTAATCATTTTGGAAATTTTACACGCTACTGGACAATTGAAGCAGCAAAAAGGTTTAATTTAGAAATAGTGGAAATGACACCAATGGGAGGATTTTGGTCGAGTATTGCTTCAAGCTGTGTTTACTTTTTCTTTCATGCGTTTCAATTTCCAGGTTATTTTCATGTCAAAGAAAAACGTTCATTTATAACTTTGCTTGCAATGCCTTTTATGTTTCTTTGGGCAATTATTACAATTTGTTTCTCATTGTTATTTTCTTTATTTGACATTCCAGAAGAAGCGAATAACTATTTTTTTGTTCTTAAAAAAGCGTAAATTATTGATGAAGCAAAAAAATAAAGTAATGATTAGTCAATCAAATTATATTCCGTGGAAAGGTTATTTTGATAATATTAATCAAGTTGATATTTTTTTGATTTACGATGATGCTCAATATACTAAAAGAGATTGGAGAAATAGAAATCAAATTAAAACCCCTCAAGGCTTAAAATGGTTATCAATACCTGTTAATGTAAAGGGGAAGTTTGAGCAAAAAATTAATCAGACAATTATTGCAGACCCTGAGTGGGGTAAAAAGCACTGGGCGAGTATCAAGCAGAACTATTCAAAAGCAGCTTACTTTAAAAACTATAAAGATGTTTTTGAAGAGCTATATAAAGATACAAGCGAGCTTAATTTATCAAAAGTAAATCAAAGTTTTATTAAAACAATCAACGGAATTTTAGGAATAAAAACAAAAATATTAAGAAGTGACGATTATGAATTAAGTGAAGGTAAAAATGAGCGCTTGCTTGATTTATGTATCACGCTAAATACAAGTGAGTATTATTCAGGTCCTGCTGCAAAATCTTATCTAGATGTTTCCTTATTTGAATCGAAAGGAGTAAAAGTAAATTTTTTTTCATATGCTGGTTATCCAGAATATAAACAACAATATGAAGGCTTTGAGCATGGTGTGAGCATATTGGATTTACTCTTTAATGAAGGGGAAAACGCAACTAAGTATATGTTATCATTTAAATAAATTGATTTATGAGAATATTTTTATTTTTTTACATCTAAATCTGTAGATAATTTTATATAGAGCTACTTTTGTTTGAGATTGTAAATTGGAAACACTAAAAAAAATAAGTGACTACTATTCTGAGAAAGTGATTGCATATGGTGCTACTCCAAAAGGGGTTGATTGGAATGGAGAAGAATCACAAAAAATTAGATTTAATCAGCTTACAAAAGTTATTGAACAATCTAGAGAAAGCTTTACTGTTCTCGATTATGGCTCAGGATATGGAGCTTTGTATGATTATTTACAAAACTTTACTGACCGAGAAATGCACTATATTGGCTACGATATCGCAGAAGCAATGGTTCTAGCTGGTAGGGAAAAATACAAGGAAGTTCAAAATGTAAATTTTTTTACTGAACTATCTCAAAATAAAACTTATGATTATGTAATTGCTAGTGGTATTTTTAATGTACGTCTAACTACGTCAGATGAGGATTGGGAGAAATACATTTTTGAAACTTTAACATCCTTCAATACATTAGCAAAAAAAGGCTTTTCATTTAATATGCTAACTAGTTATTCTGATGAAGATAAGATGAGAGATTATTTGTATTACGCAGTTCCTGAAGCGATGTTTTCTTTTACAAAAAATAATTTCTCAAAGCATGTTGCTCTTTTACATGATTACCCTTTGTATGAGTTCTCAATTTTGGTTAAGAAGTTTTACGAGTAATTTGATATGAAACTAAGTATTGTAGTTCCAATTTACAATTCAGAAAAAAGCATAAAAGAATTGCATCAAAAATTGGAAGAAGAAGTGTTTTCAAAGTATTCTGGAAATTTAATACTAGTGAATGATGGTAGTTCTGATAATTCACATATTCTTTGCAAAGAATTAGCTGAAAAATATCCAGATAGAGTAAAATATATATTATTCCATAAAAATTTTGGTCAAATTAATGCTCTTATGTGTGGGTTAAGAGAAGTTAACAGTGAAGTTTGTGTTCTTATGGATGACGATCTTCAGAATCCTCCAAGTGAAGTTAAAAAGCTTGTTGAAGCGATAGATGATGGCTTTGATTTCGCTTATGGTGTATCAGACGAAATTAGAGCTGATAATTTTAGAATTTTTGGAAGTCGTATTACTAATAAGTTATTAGAGTTTTTCTTAGGCAAGCCAAAAGGTCTTTATCCATCAAGCTTTATGTCTCTTAGTGCAGGCATGGTTGAAAGAATCATAGATTACGATGGACCTTATCCTTATATTGCGGGATTGTTATTTAGAATTAGTCATAATGGCACTAATGTAAAAGTAGAACATAAAGAAAGAAAATACGGAAAATCTCAATATAACATTAGGCGTTTAGTTAGTTTATGGTTAAGAGGAATGACTAATTTCTCAGTTGTGCCTTTAAGAATAACTTCTTTTTTTGGTTTTATTACGGCAACTTTAGGTTTTTTAATAATACTCTATCTTTTAATTTCTAGAATTTTATTACAAGAATATTTAAGTGGTTGGTTTTCTACAATTGCAGTTATCTTAGTTTTTTGTGGTATTCAATTAGTTGCCCTTGGAATATTAGGTGAATATGTAGGTAGAATTTTTATGTTAATGAATAAGTCTCCCCAGTATTCGGTAAGAGAGAAATATAATTGTGGTAAATCAAAGGAAAATTTATGACAAGTAAAACTTATGATTTTATAATTGTTGGTAATGGTGCATTAGGCAATGCAATAGCTTTATCTTTAAGCGAAAAAGGGAAAGGTCAAAAAATTGCAATGATTGGTCCAAGAGAAAGACCAGGCTGTGCATCTTTGGCAGCAGGTGCAATGTTAAATGCTTTTGCTGAACTTGAGTACGGATCGTTAGATCATGAAACGCCGAGAAAAAAATTTGATGCAGCAGTAGAAGCTGCAAATCTTTGGCCAGCGCATTTAGAAAAAATTAATGCAAAGAGTGGAATAAGCCCTGTAACAATTAAAGAAGGAACTCAATTAGTTAGTAATGCATGTGCCTCGGATTTAGATGATCTTAATTTTAAGGCGATTATCGACTATATGGATGAATACAATGAGCCTTATAGTGAACTTGACCCTAAAGAAATTGAAGGAATTGCACCTGAGCCTCAAGCTAGACCTATGAGAGCTGTACTTCTAGAAAGAGAGGGAAGCGTTGCTTCGAGACACTTGTTTAATGCATATGATAGTTTTTTTGCTAAAACTGAGAATGTTGATTTGATTGATAAGTTTGTAGAAAAAATAAATATTAAGGGTAAAAATAAGCAACTCATAACAAATGATGGAGATGTGTATGAAGCGCCTCATATAATTCTTGCCAGTGGTGTTCATACTCAAAAAATGATTGACCAAGTTGGATTAACAGCAAAAATACCAAGACTTTTTTATGGTATTGGAACTTCAATAATTTTAAAATCAAATACTGAAATTCCGTCTAAAGTTTTTAGAACTCCGAATAGAGGGCTTGCTTGTGGAATTTATGTTGTCCCTTATGAAGATAATTACTGTTATGTAGGAGCTACAAATTTTGTTTGTCCTTGGCCAATTGCAGAACCAAGAATAACTAGTGTTCATAGCTTGCTAGAATCTGCGATGGAACAAGTTAATACTTCTTTTTATAAAGGTCATATTCATAAAATCATAGTTGGTTACAGACCTACTACCTTAGATACTTTTCCTTTAATAGGAGAAACTTCTTGTGAAGGTCTTTGGATTACTACAGGAACTAAAAGAGATGGATTTCATATGTCACCAAAAATTGGTGCTGAAATAGCTTCAGCAATTTTTGAAAGAACTACCCCATTAAATAATATATTTAAACCCGAAAGAAATCTTATTGTAACTATGAATAAAGAAGAGGCTATAGAAAAGTCTGTACTTCATCTTCTTTCTTCTGGATATCAACATGAACTTCGTTTGCCAAAATCAAACTGGAATCAAATGTTAATTGATGCTTTAAGAAGAAGCGTTGAAGAAGCTTACGACAAAGCTGGCTTTAGTGATGAAAGTTTTGGTATCCCTCCTGAGATGATTGATATGTATCGATATGGGCATGCGAAAGAGAATTTAGAGAATATGGGAGTTACTTAGTTTAAAAAACTCCCAGATTCTCTAAATCTCTAGAACTCTACGTCACTAAGAACTTAAATCAAAAATTCCTATCTTTATTTCCCAAACATTTACCCACTATAATAAGACATGAATTTTCTTAGCAAAAACAGATTAATAATCTCAATACTCTATCTCTTTTTAGCTCTATTCCTCTCTGACTCCTTATTTCTTTTTCGACCACCTTACTGGGACAACATCATGGGATGTTTTTCAGAAGGGGTTTGGTTATACAAGAATAACTGGGATTTTTTAAAGTTAATGTTTGAAGAGCCTAGTTATGATGCGGGAGGAGCTAGGACTTATTTAATTTCTATTTACCCAAGTTTTATAGCTTTTTTATATAAAATATTTTCAGGAAATAGCAAAAGTGTTTTTTTTGTTTTACATGTTTATAACTTACTCATTGGGATTCTATGTTTAACTTATTTTAATAAAATCTTATCAAAGATTTTTGAATCAATAAGCATAAGATTTTTTATACTGATGCTTTTAGGAACTTCTCCTTTGTTTCTTTCTCAAGTTGCTAGCTTAGGACAAGATTTATCAATTTGTTTTTTTACTATTCTTAGCCTTTATTTCTACTTAGATAAAAGAAAAACACCAACATTTATTGCAATAATGTCTGGTTTTCTTGTTAAGGGCTCAATATTTATGTTTGGAGCAAGCTTAGCGATTTATGAGTTTATGCAAGTTCTAAGATTTAAGGACTTAAAAAGACTTAAATGGTCTTTTGCTTTTTCATTGCCTTTTATCATTTATTATATTTTTTCAATAATTGCTCAAAAATATTTTTATCTACCTGGGACAACTTTTTATTTAAGATATGATTTACTTATAAATCCATTAGAATTTGTTAAAAACTTTATTGGCTTTAGAAAAAATGCTCTACCTGAGATTCTTCTCGTAATAAATGTATTAAGTCTTTTAACTTGCCTATTTAGCGTTTTTTCTAAAAATGTGAGGCAAAAAATTTGTAGTACTGATAAACAAGATTTGTTGTTATTCTTGTTTTTTGGTTTACTAGTTTTTCAAACATTAGTAACACTTGCTTCGATTCCAGTTCCACGTTATTTTATTTGGTTTTTACCACACTCTATACTTCTCTTTACTGTTCTATTAGTAAGAAATAATAAACACATTGCTAGTTATGTTTTTATAGCTCTAATTCTCTTAGCTACTGTTAACACTAAAGGTTATATTTCTAATAGTTTCTGGCAAAGGAGATACACTAACGCTGGCCATATTTTAGAAACAACACTTTTAAAACAAGATTTAATTTCTAGAGATTTAGAACTAATTTCAAATTTAGAAAAAGATTTTTCTAATAAAGTTTTTGTTACCGAAAGAGCTTATTTTTCGATGATTACCGAGCCTCTTTTTGGATATGTAAAACAACCCCTAAAAGCTATCTTTTTAAAGCAAGGAGGGTCAGTTAATCTATATAAAGATAAACCAAGAGATAGGATATGGTTAGAGCCAAATAATCACTATATGCCGAGAGCCGCTTTTACGACCAAAGATTGGCAAAAAGCTTGTTATAGCTACGTTTCCGATGCCCATGAAGTAAGAATTAATTTTCCTAAAGATATGTATCTTGAGAACCGAGAGAAAATACGTGGCTTTTTAAGATGTGATTAATATTTTATAGTAATATAAACATACAAAGGGAAAAACGTGTCAAAAGAATCATATAATTTTTTTAAGAAACTACTCGCAACTCCAAGTCCAACTGGATACGAGCAAAAAATACAAAAAGTAGTAAAGACGAGAATGTCGCAATATGCTGACTCTATTAAAACTGATTTGCACGGTAATGTAATAGTTAGCTTGAACGAAAAAGCTCCTAGAAAAATTATGTTAGCTGGGCACTGCGATCAAATTGGTTTTATGGTTCGATATATTGCAGATAATGGTTTTATATATCTTACGCCGCTTGGAGGGATTGATCTAAAAGTTCTTCAAGGTAGTACAGTTCTAATTCATAATCGAAAAGGGAAAGTTAAAGGCTTAATCGGAAAAACTCCAATACATCATGAAAAACCTGAAGATAGAAAAAAGTTAACTGTTAATTGGGATTCAGTTTGGGTTGATATTGGTGCTAAAGATAGAAAACAAGCTGAAAAAAAAGTTGAGCTTGGAGACCCAGTTACTTTTGAGCTAAATCATATTGATTTTGATAATGGAATGATAGGTGGTCCTGGTATAGATAACAAAGCTGGTGTTTTTGTAGTGATGGAAGCTCTTAGATTATGTAAAGGCAAGAAGCTTAACTTTGGAGTTTATGCAGTTAGTACAGTGCAAGAAGAAGTTGGTTTAAGAGGTGCTGGAACTTCAAGTTATGGTATTAATCCGGAAGTAGGTATAGCAGTGGATGTCACTCATGCATCGGATAATCCTGGATATACTAAGAAAAATGAAGCTCCTGTAGTACTTGGAAACGGACCAGTTCTTCATAGAGGACCAAGTATTAATCCAGTAGTTGATGAGTATCTTCAAAAAACTGCTAAGAAAAATAAGATTAAGTATCAAATTAGCCCTGGAGGAAGATTGCTTCCTAACGACACTTCTGCAATTCAAGTTGCAAGAGCTGGGGTAGCTTGTGGTTGTATTTCGATTCCAAATCGATACATGCACACTCAAGTTGAAATGTGTTCTTTTAAAGACTTGCAAGATGCAGCAAAGCTAATTGCAAAATTTATACAAGATTTACCAAAAAGCGCTAATTTCACACCCAGATAGGTTAGATGAGATAACATTTAGTGAAAAAAGAAAAACTAAAAGAAATACTTGCTTGCCCTAAATGTCAGTCTAAACTAGTACTTCAAAGTGATAATTTTACTTGCTCAAGTTGTGGCAAAGTAGGGCAAGTCGAAGATAGTAAATTTGTTTTTTTTAAAATAGATACTGAAGTTAGTACAGCTTCTGGATTCTTGTCACAATGTAAAGAATTTATTAAAACAAGATTCCCAAAGCTATATCCTCAAATTATTGATTGGATTTCTCCTGTGTATTCTTCGAGAAAACAAGCTAAGTGGACATTAAGGGGAGTTGATGATGCAGAAAAAATTATTCTTAATTTAGGAAGCGGTTGTAGTGATTTATCAGAGAACGTAATAAATGTTGATATTTACCCATACAAGCCAGCAGATTTATTAGCTTCAATTCACAGTTTGCCAATTGCTTCAAATTCAGTAGATATCATTTTAAGCATTGCTTGTTTAGAACATATTGAAGATCCTCAAAGAGTGGTTAAAGAAATGTATAGAATTTTAAAACCTGGTGGTCTTATAAGATGTGCAATTCCCTTTATGCAAGGCATTCACGGCTCGCCCGATGATTATCAAAGATATACCCCAAACGGATTAAAAACTTTATTTAAGGATTTTAGTGTAAATGAAGTAAGAGTCTCTGCTGGACCTGCGTCAACTTTGGTGTGGATACTACAAGAGTGGTTTGCAATTTTACTTTCATTTGGAATAAAACCACTGTATTGGTTTTGGTATATAATTGGATTTATTCTTAGTCCAATTAAGCTTCTAGATATTTTCTTAAATAATCATCCAATGGCTGAGCAAATTGCTTCTGTTTTTGCTATTGAGGTTCGGAAAAAGTGAAGACACATAACTACATGTAATCACTAACTTTCATATGTTTTTTAAGTATATTAACCTAAGATTTAATAAAAAAAATCTGATTCCTCACTTTGTATCCTTGCATCTAAAAAAGGATGAAAGTAGAAGACGGTGAAAATCAAGATTTAGGAGTTATAGAAAACACTACAGAAGAAACTAAAATTCTAATAGCCGAAAATTCAGGTTTTGATATACCATTTAATAAACCTGCTCTTATGGGTAAAGAGCCATATTATGTAACTACAGCTGTATATTCTGGTCATACGTCTGGTAATGGTGATTTTACTAAAAAATGTCATCAGTTTTTTAAAGAAAGATATGGTTTTGAAAAATCTCTTTTAACATCGTCCTGTACTGACGCTTTAGAAATGGCTTCTATACTTTGTGACATCAAAGAAGGTGATGAAGTTATTATTCCTTCCTATACATTTGTTTCGACTGCAAATGCTTTTGCTTTGCGAGGTGCTAGAATTTTATTTGCAGATTCAGAAAAAGATCATCCTAATGTTTCAGTTGATTCAATACTTTCTCTTATAACTGAAAAAACAAAAGCAATTGTTATTGTGCATTATTCAGGAATGGCTTGTGATATTGAAAAATTACAAAAAGAGATTAAAGATCAAGATATAATGTTAATTGAAGATGCTGCTCATTCCATTGATAGTCAATATAAAGGAAAACCACTCGGCTCTTTTGGAGATCTATCAACTTTTTCTTTTCATGAAACTAAGAATGTAATTTGTGGTGAAGGAGGTTTGTTAGTCATTAACAATAAAAAACTGCAAGAAAGAGCTGAAATAATATGGGAAAAAGGCACAAATAGAGCTGCATTTTTTAGAGGTGAAGTAGATAAGTATACTTGGGTCGATCTAGGTTCATCTTATCTGCCATCTGATATTACAGCTGCTTTTCTTTATGCACAGTTAGAACAAATTGATAGAATTCAAAATAAACGTATTCAAATTTGGAATCATTATTACAATTCTTTAAAGAATCTTGAAAATGATAAACATCTTGAATTGCCATTAGTTAAAGACTATATGGATGTTAATGGTCATCTATTTTATATAAAGTGTAAGTCTTTAGATGAAAGAACCGCTCTAATTCAGTTCTTAAGAGCTAAAGGGGTTTCTTCTGTATTTCATTATCTACCTCTACACCTTAGTCCATTTTACAAGGGAAAGCACCCAGGACATAAAATGGAGAATTCAATTAATTTTGGTGAAGAGTTATTAAGGTTACCTTTGTTTTATGATTTAACAGAGGATGAGCAGAATCATATTATAAATTCACTGATAGAATTCTATAGCTAGCTTTTAGGTTAACTTTTTTTAAAAAAATTCTCAGATAAAAAAATCAATCAAAAACTTTGTCTAACACTTCATAGCTACTACTGTTTTACGATTTTCTAAAGAGAGGTAAACTTAAAAGTAAATTAATTATCTCGGCGCTCAAATTTAATAGGTTATTTTACGACGTAGTTTTACGTATTTTTTTTGTTTGACTGTAATTTTTTACTGTTTTTCGAAGCTACATTGAATTTATTTGAATCAAAAGCAAGTAGTAAGCCTTTTAATTAAACTTCAGCTTAACTTTTCCCAATATGTGTCGATGAGATAAGAAGTTAAACGGTAGCGGTAAAAAAATAAACTAGGAATACATAATGAAAATCAAAGTAATCAGTGCTTTTTTCTTACTTAACATATTATTTATTTTCACAAACTCAGCACTAGCTGCAAATCCTGTGGTAAATACTACAATCTCTGTAGAAAAAACAGGTTCAGAACCATTTGATGACAGCCCTCCTGTCACATGGGATGGTTCTGACTTAACAACTGCTGGATTTGATGAAAGTGAGGAAAACAATGTCGTTCGTCTTCAAGATTCAATCACATATAAAGTTGAAGTTTCAGTAAACGATTCAAGTGCTGAGCACTTAACTGCTACAGTTGTGTTGGATAAAAAGCAAGCTTGGATTGAAATACCCACTGGATGTATGACTGATCCTGCTGATGTTACGCCCGTATCTAGTATTTCTGAAGACGGAAGAACTCTTTTTTGTAATATGGGTTTTGCAATTGAAGGAACTACAAAGGTTTTCTTTCCTACGGCTCGAGCAATTGGTGCGAGTTATGATGGAACTGAGATAACTTTAAATGATGATAGAGTTGTTGCAAATGTAACGGCTGAAGCTGATGGCTTGTCGGAGATAGCTTCTGATGGTCCTGCTGAAACAATAGTAACTGCTTTTTTTAGAGTGGATACTATTAAAGACATGAAAGTTTCAGGATTTTTGCCAGCTCCAAATGATACTACTCCTATTTATCAACCTCTAAGAAAAAAAGGAGCAGATGGAGTTACAGATGGTGTGCTAATGGAATTTAGGATTAAAGCTAAATATTTACAAGGTTCAATGATTGCAGATTCTGATGAAGTTAATTTTTTAGCTAATTACGATCTTTTTGATTACTACACAGATGACAATGATATGAATAATAATGCAGGTCTTAAATCTACAAATGGAGTCTTATATACATGGGATTCTGCACTCCCTGCTTGTGCTCTAGATGGTGATCATGGCGATGCGGCTACTATTTCTTGTACAAATAATAATGTAGTAGGAGATTGGACAAGTGATATGCTTGGGGCGGATGGTGTAAACGATCCAAATTTTGATATTGCACTTCGTAATATTGACGTAAGAGATCCTGATGGTGATGGTAACTTGTTTGAATTTGTTGTTAATCTTTGGTTCCCAAGAGCAGCTGATATTAATACTCATCAAGACTGCGCTGGAGGTGGAACTTGTGTCACAAAAGTAATCAATCAGGTTGGTGTTTATGATTCAGATTCTGGAAATATACTACGTTTTAATCCAGTGAGTACAGAAGATGCTGGTGACAATAATCTTACAAATTATAATGAAGATCCGATGGTTCCAGGGGATGGAGAGCCGTTTCCAAATTTTATTGAATATGACATGGGTTATCCTGGAACTGGGAGTTATAACATTTGGAAAAGTTTTCAAGGAAGATATAGTGCTGCTGGAGTTGATACTAAAGCTCCAGAGCAAAAAGTTGCAGCAGGTCAAATTATTCCATTTTTTATGAATATATTTGATTATAGATTGTTGGATGGTGCAAAAACTCAAGTATGCGATAAGATTGATACTAATAATTTTGAGTATGTAGGTCTTTCTGGTGCTCCTAGAAATGATATGGCTTATGCCTTTAATCATAGAGAGTTTAATCCTGCGATGCACACTTGGGGAGGTGCCGTTGGAACAAAATTTTCAGATGCAAGTCCTTTTGTCACTATTCTGTATTCTACGGAAGCGCATGCAAATATAACAGAACAAAGAGATGATACTTGTAATGATGATGTTAATGGTGATGGTCATGTAAATATTATGGATAAAGATGGAGTCGAATCAAATGAACTCCATCCAGTAGATTGGTATGAAGATCCAGATATGGTTCCAGGCGGTAGAGCTGAAATTACTAAGCTTAGGCAAGAAGTATATTATGATAAAACAGCAGCTTTAGCTCAAGATGTTACACATAAGAATTGGAATATTTCAACTAACTATTTACTCAAAGTCAAAACAACTGCTACAGGTTATGAAAATGCAGATGGAAATGATTACATTCCAAACTATATGAGTACAAGACGAGATGGTGGAGATGGAGTGTGGGATACCGCTAATTATTTGAACGGTACAGATGCTGATGGATGGACTACAAATGTCGCTTCTGACGACCCAATGGATTTGGGATTTGGTTATCATATTTATAGAGCGGATAGAGTGCAGTTAGTTCCCTCTGGGCATTCTATTGAAAAATATACAGATCCTCGTGGATTAAAAGTTGTAAGAGGTGGTGATGTAGTTGACTTTATCATTGAACCTACAGTTTTTGGCCTATGGGACGATTTAACTATTAATACCGTTAGAGTTATCGATAACTTGCCTACTTATACAGATTACATCAATGGTTCTGAGATGTTTTCTACTGATGGTGGAATGACTTGGCTATCACATAATGATTACGTTGCAAGTATGCCTGCAATTACTATAACCAATGCAGCGCACAATCTTGGACCAAGTGGTGGTGGTAATGAATTAGATTGGAGATTTGGAAGCGTTGAAAATGGCGAACAACTTCCAATGATTAAATATTCGGTATTGATTCAAGCTGAACAAACGAGTGGTAATTTTAAGAATACGGCTACAATTATTTCTGACATTGGTGTAGATAATGATGGCGATGGTAGTTCTGATAACAAATCGGCAGCATATCAACTGACAATCGTTCCTGAGTTTGGTTTTGATGTACTAAAAACAAATCAATTTGATGTATACACTACAAATGCTCCTTTTGAATTTGAACTAGTTTACAAAAATTTAGGTGGTGAAGATTATGGAGAGGCTCATTTTATAGATATTCTTCCTTATAATACTGACGGGACAAATTTATCTTCTGGAATTGCAAGTATGAGAGATCCAGGAAGTATGTACAGCGGAATTTATAGAGTGACTAAGCTTACTGATTCGGGAAGTGGAGAAACATTTTACGCAACAGATGCAGATCCTGCTAGTATTTCGCCTGACCCTTGTCATGAAGATAATTATCCTTTGGGTTATATGCCAGTAGCAGGAGATTTTTGTTACGATCTATATGTTGCAAATAGTAATGCTTTTGTTGGAGGTTCTAACTTAGGTACTGGGCTTGTTACTTGGCAGCAGTGTGTAGGAAACGATCCTACAATGTGTGGGACTTTAACGAATGACCAAATTACCGCTATTTCATTTATCGCACCTGCAGTTTTAGCTGATGGTGGTAAGACAGTTAAGATTGAGCTTACTCCTGAAGGTAATGTAGGTGGGGATCCAGTGATTGATGCAGATGGAAAAGTTTCTGCTGCTTCTACTGGTGATATTTATACTAATACTTACAGTGGAAGAATTGGAGAAATATCGCTACCTGTAATATCTAACGACGTAAGTGTTACAGTAGTATCGGGTTCAATTGGAGATACTGTATTTTTTGATGATGATGCAAGTGGTGCTCAAAATGCTGGAGAGGCTGGCATTGAAGGTGTAGAGATAGCCTTAGAAGATGATATGGGTAATCCAATTTATGTTGATCCTATTACTGGTGGAGTTGTTTCTTCGACGTATCCAGGAGCAATTCCATATGTAGTTACTACTGATGCAGATGGAAAATACTCATTTGATAATCTTCCTACTGGAAATTACGAGATTGTAGTTAATCAGAACACTCTTCCAAGTGGATACATGCAGAGTGCGGATCCAGATGCAGATTTAGATAGTACTAGTTCGCACACTTTAGTTCCAGAAGCAGATGAGTTTGGAGTGATTCAGGATGTAGAAGATAACCTTGATCAAGACTTTGGATATACTCCAATACCTGCAAGTATTGGAAATAAAGTTTGGTTTGATGCAGATGGTGATGGAGTACAAGATGCTGGTGAGCCAGGGGTAGCGGGAGTTGTCGTAAATCTTCTTGATGCAATGGGTAATATAATTGATACTGTTGTAACGGATGGAAGTGGAGCGTATTTATTTGAAGGTTTAACACCTGGTGTTGATTATAGCTTAGAGTTTGTTCCACCTGCGGGGTATGATTTAACTAGCCAAGATAGTGCAGATGCTGCTAATGATGGTTTTGATAGTGATGCTAATCCGGCAAGTGGTCAAACTGAAACTTATAACTTAGAGCCAGGAGAGTTTAATCAAACTGTTGATGCTGGACTTGTAGCGCCAGGAGTTGATACGGCATCTTTAGGTGATACTATTTGGTTAGATGCTGATGGTGATGGTGTGCAGGATGCGGGAGAATCAGGAGTTCCAGGTGTTACAGTGATTTTGTATGATGGTGATGGAGTTAAGGTTGGAGAAACTCTTACTGATGGCAATGGTAATTACCTCTTTGAAGGTCTGCTTCCAGGAGACTACTACATAGAAGTTGTTCCTCCTCTAGTGAATGGTGAGACTTACACATTTACAGGTCAAGATGCAGGAGGAGATGATGCACTTGATAGTGATGTAAATCCTGGAACTGGAATAAGTCCTACTATAACTTTAGAAGCTGGAGAGGATTATACAGATCTAGACGCTGGTCTTGAGTCAACAGTTCCACTCGGTAGTATTGGAGATCAAGTTTGGCTAGATCTTGATGAGGATGGTCAAAATAATGATGGAGCTAGCTCAGGTGTTGCTGGAGTTGTAGTGAATCTTTACAATGACGATGGAGATTTAGTAGCTACAACTACAACTGATGCGGATGGAAATTATTTATTTCCAAATTTACTACCTGATGATTACTATCTAGATTTTGATCTACCAGCAAGCTATGACTTTACAACTCAAGATACCGGTGCTGAAGTTACAGATAGTGATGCAGACCAGATTTCAGGTCAAACTGATGTTGTCACTTTAAATTCAGGGGATAATATTACAAACCTTGATGCTGGTTTAACTACAGAGGAAGAGCCTGGTGCAATACAAGGTAGTGTTTGGGAAGATCTTAGCTTTGATGGTCAAGATGATGGAACTGAACCTCCAGTTGAAGGGATAGTTGTAGAGCTTTTTGATGTAGATGGTAATTTAGTTGCAACTACTACTACAGATGTAGATGGAGATTATGAGTTTAATAACTTACCTCCTGGAGACTATAGTGTTCAATTTACACTTCCTGATGGATCGGCTTTGATTTCTCCAAACAGTGGTGATGGTACTAATGATAGTGATGCTGATGCAGATGGATTTGTAACTGGAATAAGTGTTGGAGCAGGAGAAACTGTAACAGATGTTGATGCTGGAATTATATCAAAACCAGGCGAAATTTCTGGAACTATTATTTCAGATTCTAACAATAATGGAGTACATGAATCTGGTGAAAATGGAATTACTGGAGTAATTGTTGATCTCTATATTGACGTTAATGGCGATGGAATTTTAGATGATGGAGATATCTTAGTGTCTTCAACGACAACTGATAGTGATGGAAACTATGTATTTCCAGATCTTCAAACCGATGATGGCAGTGGAAATTTTAATTATGTAGTTGTTGTGTCTGATGAAAATGATGATGTTTCACTTGTTGGATTAATTCCAACTGTAGGAGTTCCTGGAGCAGATGGAGAATCTCAAAATCCAGATGGTAATGGAGTTACCTTAACTCCAGATAAGCCTGAAGATTCAGGATCTGATTTTGGATATATACAAGATGAAATAGATACGCCTGATAATAATGGTTGTAACGAAGATGATATAGATCACGACGGTATTCCAAATGAGCAAGATTTAGATATTGATGGAGATGGTATTCCAAATGAGTTAGAAGATGCTTTTTTAAATGAAGATGGAGAAGCTGATATTGATGGAGATGGTATTATTAATTCAGAAGATATTGATTCTGATGGAGATGGTTTAATTGACTTTTTTGAAGCTCAAGAAGATATAAGCTCTAGTGGGTTCGTAAGACCAAGTGGAGAAGATCTGAATTCTAACGGAATAGATGATGCGTATGAATCTTCACAAGGTGGAGTAGATATTATTCCTTTTGATATGGATGGAGATGGAGAATCTGATTTTGTTGATTTAGATAGTGATAATGATGGAATAAATGATGCTTATGAAGTTCAGGATCCAAATAATTATATTCCACCGCTAGGTCAGGATGAAGACTGTGATGGACTTGATGATGCCTATGATGGAGATTTTGGAGGAATCGACATTGGTGGTGAATTTGATGATGATAATACAGATCTACCTGATTTTAGAGAAGGACCTGGTGAATGTAGCGACGAGAATGTGCTGCAAGAACATTTAATGCTAGACGGAAACGCTGAAAGATTAGCTCAAACTGTAAAAGGTACTATTAGCGTTCGTAAGAGGCTTAGTAGAAAAAATCTTTGTGAAAGTTCTACAAAAAGGCAAAACAAAAAATGGTTGTTAAAAGCTAATAGACTTTACTTAAAGATATGGAATCATGTTTGGACATTAATACCTAATGAACACTATCCTTGTCAGACGCTCATTCCTAAAGACAATTGTGCAATTTTTAATACAATTGAAGCTAAAGCAGAACTTAGATTGTATCTTAAAAAACTTAGAAAGATACATAAGAAAGTTCTTAAGAGTTGTGACCCTGCTGCTGCTAAGAAAAAATCTTTAAGATCAGCAGCAAGCTTATATAATGATTCAAAAGCACTATTGAATTCATTTCCAGATGAAATGTATGTCTGTGAAGATGAAGTATAGGGGAAATTACAGTTATTAGTATCTAAGTTTCTTTTGTTGAATTACTTTTTTGGATAACAATACAATAAAGTAAAGTTTTTATGTGCTGTTGAAAAAGACGGTTGACTCAAACTTTTTTCGTAGCAGATGAACTCTATTTTTCAACAAGCCTATTAAACAACTAAGAGCTTATTAACTAGCTTCTAATAAATATCCAAATTTACTTTTTTTATTTTTTCTTAATAAATAACTTTTTTTAGTAACATACTTAGCCTTGAGCTCTTTATTCCTTTTTCTTAAGTCTCTTGCAACAACAATTTTTCCATTAAGATTTGGCTCATTATAGATTAAGAAAGGACTAAAATTTAAAAAGTCATTTTCTCTGTCATAAGTTACTTCATCTACGCAGTTATCAGCCATTTTAAGATTTGGCCTTATTTTAAGAGTTGAATCTGTATTTAGTTCGTTTGTTTCTATTAACGTCATTTTCTGTTTAATTAAGCTCTTTAACTCTTTATTAACTCGCTCAATAGGAACATTGTTTTCTATAGCGCTTTTCGAAAGAGCGTCAAGAATACAATGATCTACTGCTCTATATGCTTTTTCGACGAGCGATGCACTAACTCCGTAGCCTCGAAGGTTAGAAATTATTCTATTTCCCCAACTAACTGGAATAAAAATTAATCCTTCTTCAATATTTTGTGCTTTTAGAATATCATTTAAATCTATCTTCCAACTCTTAATTCTATTTTTGTATATTCCAAATCTTCTTGGAAATCCTTCAAGAATTGTGCTTCCAAAAGTGATCAGAATTAAACAGGAAAGAAATATCTTTAAATTAAAAAATCTTAAACTTAAATTACTCAATTTCCAATTATTTTCATATAGGAACATATATATTGCTCTTCCAAGTAAAGGAATTAGAAAGATTAGAGATGAATAAATATATCTTGGCCCCCAAAATGCATCATTGTGCCAATAAAAAATGTAAGCAAAGGGAATTGTAAAAAAGCCAAGTAAGAGTTTTTTATCCCACTTAGTGAAAGAATTACTGAGTAATAGAAACAAGCCTAAAATCCAGAGACTTGGAATTGAGCTTTCAAATAAAAATTCATTTAATAGATAAAGATTTGAAATTTGAAAATTAATTCCTCTCAAAGGTGTATGAGCAAATCCCCAGGGGGATAAATGAAAGCCTGGGTTGTGAGAATCTCCCCAAAGAGCGACGTATCCAGAAGTTAGAGCTGAGCCAGTTGAATGAGTATTATAAATTAAAGAAATAATAATAGGTAGTGAAAAGAATATAGCACATTTAAGTAGCAGTGCTATTCTTTTATTTAAAATTAAGCGTTTTAATACTGAGATTCCTAAAAAAAGAGCGACTGCTAGTGTCGTTAGTGGTCTACAAATAAAAGCATAGCTAATCGAAAAAGCGGCAATATAAAGGAAATAATTTTTTTTCTCGACAATTTCCCAGCGTACTAAGAAATAGGCAAAAAGCGATATAAAAAACAATGTAGGAACGTGGTTAGAAAACGTTCCACCAATAAAAAGAAAAAAAGGACAGAAGGCTAAAACTAAAAGACTAGTAATGGCATATTTTGTATTAAATATTATTTTTGTAAAAAGAAAAATTAGTATTCCTGAAGCAATAGTCAAAAAGATTGGAATTATCCAAGGTGCATTAAAGAGGTATCCGACACTTAAAATAAGCGACCAGCCGGGAGGATATTGAGCAGACCAGGTGCCAGCAGAACTAAGCATATGTTGAGTGGAAAAGAATTCAAAAAGTTCAGGTTTAGTTGATACAATACTTCCACTAGCAAAAATCTTAGCTTGGAATAATTGAACTAAGTTATCAATTAGATGAGGTTTACAGTGATAAGCAATGATTGTGATAGTGGACACTGTAAGTGCTATGAAAGTAACGAGTGTGAGAAAAGATGAAATATTGTTAAATTTCCAATTTCCAATTTTTAAATTTATGTTTGAAAAGAAATTTCTTTTGTTAAAATTAATTACAAACCAATGAACAATCCAGGTGATAAGTATCATTGTAAGGCTTGACAGCATCCAACCAAAAGGTGAATTGCTAACTTTAAATAGTGAATCTATTTTTTCACCTTTTAGGAGTTTTTGAATGGGGATAAAGGGAAGAGCTAAAAAAAATCCCCCTAGGGTTCTCAGTAAATATATTGAAATTGTATTCATTATGATAGATTTTCGATAAATTCTTCAAACTGTGAAATATGCTAATTGTGAGGAATATTGAGCAAAGAAAAATAATAAAAATTTCAGATAGTTACAAAGAAATGTCTCAAATTTGTCACAAATTTGCATCCAATCTGTCGCTTGGTGAATCTTAATAATAAGGATTTATAAAGACTCTCAAGAAGTGACAGTCTATAAATGTTTAGTATAAACATTGGTTTTTCCTTAATTTTTTTGGTTTTTTCATGGTTTTAAACTTGAGTTTTTAAGAAGTATGGCTTTTGTAATATTTTTCTTAGATAAAAGTCAGATTTTAAATTTGCTTGTGGAGAAAATGGCATGAAAAAATTTACAGATAGACAATTAATGATTTTTGAAAAAGAGGTAATAGACTGTGCGGACTATGTATTGCTACTAGGGGAATGCTTAGATTCTGATATGCCGTGTGCTTTAAAGAATAGACTTATCTTGCATAAGGAGGAGTGTAAAACTTGTCAGAAATTCGAAAAGGAATACAAAAATGTTATTTCAATAGCTAAAACGTTAAAAGAAGATTACTCAGAAAAGGAAATCCCAAAAGATACTCAGAAGAGGTTAAGAAGCTTTGTTAAAGCCTTAGCATCAAACTAAAACCTTTTTACCACGTTTTCTACCACGTTTTCTCAGAGAGTTCGTGAAAAATGAAAATAAAGAAAATAAAAAATTGATTTCAAATCGAGAAGCATCACTAAAGAATTTAAATACTTAAATTATAACTTCTACGAAACTTTCAAAAAAAAACTCCGAATATTCTATTACAAGTTAAATAAAACTTGATTTAAAAAAATTATATGGAGGAAATATGTTTACAACTGAGCAAATTATAACGGCTACAGAGTTGGTAAAAAACTTTAAGAAAGTAAATAAGCAATTAGAATTTGATCCAGAAGCAATACTTGTTACTAATAAGTCATCGAAACATTTGGTAATTTTGCCTGCAGATGTTTATGAGAATCTTATAAAGAGACTTTTTCGGTATGAGCATAATATTGAAGAGCATGTGCAGTTTTGAGATTTGAAATCTATTTTTTATTTTCATTTTTCACGAACTCTCTGAGAAAACGTGTGGATATTGCAACTGGCTAGCAAATTTTATTATATTTCAGTATAGTTTCCAAATGTTGGTTCTTGCCTTATATACTCTTTGTTTAACAATATTGTGCTTTTACGGCACTTATAGGGTATATTTAATATATCAGCTAGTAAGTGGGGCATATCAATTACCCAAGCCTCAATACTTAGAAAATTATCCTTTAGTCTGTGTTCAAATCCCTCTATATAATGAGCTTCAAGTTGCAGAAAGAATCGTTAAGGCTGTTCTAGAATTTACTTATCCAAAAGAATTGATAGAAATTCAAATCTTAGATGATTCTAATGATGAAACTGTAAATATTATCGATAAGTTAGTCATAGAAGCAAAAAAGAAAGGCTTTAAAATTGAAGCTATTAGAAGAGAAAAAAGATCTGGTTTTAAGGCAGGTGCTTTACAAAATGGTATTGATAAAACTGAGGCTAAATTTTTTGCAATTTTTGATTCTGATTTTGTTCCTCCTAAGGATTTTTTGATTAAAAACATCCCTTTATTTAGACCTAAGACTGCTTTTGTTCAAACTAGATGGAGTTATCTAAATAGAACTAAAAGTTTTTTTACCAGAGCTCAAGCAATTTTACTTGATGGACATTTTTTGGTCGAACATTCAGCGCGTGCAGCTAGAACGTTTTTTAATTTTAACGGTACTGCTGGTATTTGGAGAAAAGAAGCTATTTTAGATGCAGGTGGATGGCAAGCAGACACTTTAACTGAAGATCTTGATTTATCGTACCGTGCAAAACTAAAAGGTTGGAACGCTATATATAATAGAGATTACATTTGTCCAAGTGAACTACCTGAAACAATTAGTGCATTTAAGACCCAACAGTACAGGTGGATGAAAGGAACTGCTCAAGTTTTTAAAAAACAAATAAAAAATATTACATTTTCTAAATCACTAACAAAAACCGAAAAGTTTGATGCTTTTATGCATTTGTCATATCCTTTTTGTTACGTATGGGGATTAATTCTTGGACTATTAATTTTTCCAGCAGGTTTTTTAAGATTTAAACATGGAATAGATGTTGGATTTTCCATAGAGTTATGTGTATTTTTTCTAACAATTCCAACTGTCTATTTATTTTATGTTTATTCTCAAGTTGTCCAAAATAAAAAAATTAATTTTTTGGATTTAACTCTATCTTTAATGTTAGGTATTGGGATGTCTCCCCATTGCACCAAGGCAATCTTTTCTGGATTTTTTAAAAGCGTAGGAGAGTTTATTAGAACACCAAAATTTGGAAATTTTACTTCTAACAGAGCATTCCAATTTAAAAAAGGTGTAGTTCACAGCTTTAAGGAGATAGCACTAATAATTTACCTATTCTTTAGTTACATGTATTTTTGTAATGAAAACTGCTATTATTCACTCCCATTTGTATTTTTAATAATTGGTGGATATTTTTTCATCTTTGCCCAATCTTTAAGAAGAAATTAGATGTCAGAAAAAATATATATAGTTGATGGTTCTGGTTATATTTTCAGAGCTTATTATGCCATTGCGCCTTTAAAAACCAAAGAAGGCTTCCCAACAAATGCTTTGTATGGATTCACTAAAATGCTTATTAAGCTTTTTAAGGAAGCTGAGTCTGAAAATATAGTTATGGTCTTTGATGCGGGACGTGAAACTTTTCGTAATGAAATTTATCCTGAATACAAAGCTAATCGCGATGAATGCCCAGCTGATTTACTCCCTCAAATGCCATACTTTAGAGAAATATCAAAAGCACTTGGATTGAAAGTTTTAGAGTTACCTGGTTATGAAGCAGATGATGTAATTGGAACTTATGTTGAGTGTCTTAAAGATTCTGAATTAGAGGTTGTAGTTATTTCAGGCGACAAAGATTTAATGCAGTTAGTAAATAAAAAGGTATCGATATGGGATACTATGAAGGATAAGGTCTACGATATTGAAGGTGTTAAAGAAAAAATGGGAGTTTATCCTGAAAAAATAACAGAGCTCTTAGCTCTTATGGGAGATTCTTCAGATAATATCCCTGGAGTTACCGGGGTTGGTCCAAAGACAGCAATAGCCTTGATTGAAAGTTATGGTGATAGTGAGTCGATTATTAACTCAACTCAAGAAATAAAAGAAAATAAGGCAATTAGAGGAAGAATAAAGATTTCAGAAAGAATTGAAGAAGACCCCGAAATCTTACGTCTAAGTAGAAAACTGGTTGAGATTAAGCGAGATTCGCCAGTTTTATTAGAAAGTGGTGAAGGAGTAGTAGAGATTAAAAATTTAGATACGACAGAGCTAGTTGATTTTTCTAAAAGATTTCCTTTTGATGAAGAAATGATTGCGACTTTAGTTGAGAAATTTCAGTTCAATTCTCTTTTTAAAGATTTAGATTCTGTAAAATCTATTCCAACAAACAATAGTTATAATTTTAATTTTCAGTTAATTGATGAAAGTAATTTTGACGCATGGCTTGAAAAATTTTTGAGCGTTGAAAATTTTGCTTTTGATGTAGAAACAACTTCATTAGATCCACTTGAAGCAAAATTAGTTGGCATTGCTATTTGTTGGGAAGATGATACTTCTTATTATATTCCTTTTGCTCATAAAGATAAATCTAAAAAACAACTTTCCTTAGAAAAATTTATTCAAAAAACAAAAGATCATTTTAGAAATTCAGAAATTAAGAAAATTGGCCAGAATTTAAAATATGATGTTAGTGTTCTTAAACAACAAGGTTTAGAAGTCAATGGTGTTAGCTTTGATACTATGATTGCTGCTTATCTTCTTCATCCAGATTCTGGTGGTTATAGTTTAACTAATCTCTCAAGAGAGCATCTTGCTTATAGGATGAGTGAATATGAAAATGTGGTTTCTAAAGAAGAAGATTTTTCTGATGTACTTCTAGAAGAAGCAAAAAACTACGCAGCAGAAGATGCAATTTGCACTTGGCTTTTGAAAGCAAAGTTAGAACCTCTTTTGGAAGAAAACGAACTTTTAGAAGTTTTTCAAAAAATAGAGATTCCTTTAATTACAGTGCTTGCAGATATGGAGCTAGCTGGGATTGAGCTGGATAAAGATTTTTTAACAGGAATGTCAAAGCATCTTGAAAATTCCTTAGAAGCTGTAACTAGTTTAATTTATCACGAAGCTGGCTCAGAATTTAACATTAATTCTCCAAAACAATTATCAGAAGTTTTATTTACTAAAATGGAAATTCCCACAAAAGGAATAAAAAAAACAAAAACAAGTTTCTCCACAAATGTTGTAACTCTTGAAAAGCTTAAGCCAGACTATAAAATTGCTGAGCTTTTACTTGATTATAGAATGCTTTTTAAACTAAAGAGTACATACGTTGACGCACTTCCTGCACAAATTTCACCAGTAACGAATCGTCTTCACACGCAATTTAATCAAACTGTTACAGGAACTGGAAGGCTATCTAGCTCAAGCCCTAATTTACAAAACATTCCAATACAAAAGCCTGAAGGACGAGAAGTTAGAAAAGGTTTTGTTGCCAGTTCTAAAAAAATTCTTATCTCTGCCGATTACTCGCAAATTGAATTAAGAATCTTAGCACACATGAGTAATGATGAATCCTTAATTGAAGCTTTTATGAATAATGAAGACATTCATGCTAAAACTGCTAGAGAAATTTTTGATATACCTCAAGATGAAGAGATAGAAGTTGACAAAAGAAGACATGGAAAAACAATTAATTTCGGAATTATTTACGGTATTTCGCCTTTTCGCTTAGCTCGAGATTTAGAGGTTCCTTTTTATGTTGCTGAAGAATACATAAATGCATATTTTGCTAAATATTCAGGTGTTAAAACATTTTTTGATTCATTAGAGCAACAAGCTGTCCAAGATGGTTTTGTTAAGACAATGTGGGGGAGAAGAAGAAATTTAAATGAACTAGAGGATAGGTCTAGAGATAAGGGTTTTTTAAGAAGAGTTGCAGTGAATGCTCCTATCCAAGGAACGGCAGCAGATGTTATTAAGCTTGCTATGATCGACATACAAAATAGAATAATTCGTGATAAGCTACCTTTAAAAATGCTTCTACAAATTCATGATGAACTAGTATTCGAAGCTGATGAAAATTCATATGAAGATATGATACATTATATAAAAGAAGACATGGAATGTATTGGACGTTTTCAAGTGCCATTAAAAGTTGATGTAGGTTTTGGTAAAAATTGGGAAGTAGCGCACTAAAATGAAATTAGATAAGGATGTAGAAAAAGCGTTAGTTACTAAAGCTAAAAAAGGTGATAAGGAAGCCTTTAGAGAACTCGTTGAAGCATATCAAACTAGAATTTTTCATGCTGCAAATAAAGTCTTAAAATCTGAAGCTGAGGCTGAAGAAGTAGCGCAAGAATCTTTTGTAAAAGCATATTTAAATCTTGATAAATTTAAAGGTGATTCTTCATTTTATACTTGGCTCTATAGAATTACATTCAATATGGCAATCGATGTCCAAAGAAAGCTTGCAAGACGTGGTGGTGAAAAAATCAGTTTTGAAGAATCTTTTATGGGTGAGCCTGATAATCATACTCCTGATAAAGATTTAATCTCTAAAGAATCGAGAGTTCTTATTCAAAACGCTCTAAATGAGCTTTCAGAGGAGCATAGGAATGTTGTAGTGATGCGAGATGTAGAAGGCTTTTCCTATTCTGAAATAGCTAAGATAATAGGTGTTAATAGTGGGACTGTAATGAGTAGGATATTTTATGCGAGAAAAAAGATGCGAGAGTATCTTAAATCGCACAAAAACTTAATAGAAAACTTTGAAGATAAGTCGTTGAAATTACGTCAAACTTGTAATGTAGGGGTATAGTCGAACTTATGAAGATAAAAGAAGAAAAATTACTATCTAGATATATTGATAATGAGCTTGGGATCTTAGGCAAATTTAAAGCTAAAAGCCTCTTAAAACGATCTTCTGAGGCAAGAGACGTTGTTGAAGGTTTAAGTGAGCAAAGTGAGTTAGTGAGTAGTTTGTCTACAAATAGCTTAAAGGTAAATTTAGCCGACAAGATTTTTCAAAGAATAGAGCAAGAAGAAAAAGCTGAATTTTATCTTGGAAAAAGAAGAAATTTGGAAAAACAAGAAAGGGATAGTGCTTTTTCTTGGGGACTTGTAGGAACTCTTGCAAGTGCTGCTGCATGTCTAGCCTTATTTTTTACCTTTGCTAATGATAATTCTGATAATATAGAAACACAGGTTGCTAAAGTTCAGAAAGAATCTTTTCAAGCTGAACGACAATCAAGTACAGTACAGCTAACTAGTGTTTCTGATTCTGGTTTTGATTTCGAAGATCCTAGTGTTGAAGTTGAGTGGTTAAAAAGTGATGGACGAGTAAAGATGATTCCTGCAAAAAATGAAAAACAAATGCCTATTATTTGGATTAAGCCAAGGAGATTTGGCGATACTCCAAGAATTATTGAAACTCCAGAGTTAAATTTTCCACGCGCAATTACGGTTAAAAATGCAAATTAAGTTATTTAGAAAATCCTTACTTGCTCTTGTTTTTATATTTTCTATAGCCTTACTTGCTACCTCTATTTATGCCGAACAAGAAATAATGTTAACTGTTAGAACAGTTTCTGCTTCGGTAAAGAAACAAAATTTTATTAATGAAAAATTGCAAGATATAAAACATAAGTTAAAAAAACTACCATTTAATCATTTCGATATTCGTTACGCCACAAATGTTCAAGTTCCTGTTAATGAAGAAAAAAAGATTAACTTAAGTGATGGGCATATTTTACTCTTAAAAGTTTTATATAAAGAAAAGAAAAAAATTGGTCTTAGGGTTAATTGGTTAGATAAAGCTGGGCTTGAATTACTTAATACGCAAATGCATTTTAATTCTAAAGAGCATATGATGGCAGGAGTTGAACAAGGTGCAAAACAAGGGTTGATTTTGACTATTAGTGTTCAGTAGTGATTTATAGAATATGACATTATCCTAGAAGGCTGTATTCCTTTCACAAAACATAAAAATCTCTAATATTTTCAGGCCTTTTGCTATTCTTAATTATTCCATATAAAATCTTTCTACTTTAAAAAAACAGGAGAATAAATGAACAACTCAGGTGCATGGAAAATGAAGAATAAAGGAAGTAACAATAGCCCTCTATATGCAGGAATGTCCTTTCTGGCTTTTCTTGCTTTTTTTTGCATGTTTGTTTTTTCAATACTTGGCTTTAAAATGTTCTACACAGTTCATCCTGGTGAAAAGGGACTTCTCTTTAAAAGATTTTCTGGCGGTCTAGTTAAAGATCAAATATACGACCAAGGTTTTCATGTTGTTGCTCCTTGGAATAATTTTTATGTTTATAATGTAAAAGTCCAAGAAGCTTTTGAAGCAATGGAAGTCCTTTCTAAAAATGGTTTATCTATTAAAATTGATTTAAGTTTTAGATTCAGGCCTGATCATGACAAAATTGGTTACCTGCATGATGAAGTTGGGAAGTACTATGTTGATAGTATTGTTAAGCCTGAAGTGCGTTCTGTAACAAGAGAAGTAATTGGAAACTATCTTCCTGAAGAATTATACTCTTCTAAAAGAGAAATTATTGAAGATGAAATTTTTTCTTTAACTTCTAAAGGCGTTAAACCAAAAAATTTAATCATTGATGCAATTTTAATTAGAGATGTAACTCTTCCAAAAACACTACAGACTGCAATTGAACAAAAGTTAAAGCAAGAACAGGAATCTTTAGAGTATGAATTTAAACTTACTAAAGAATCAAAAGAAGCAGAAAGAAAACGTATTGAAGCCCAGGGTATTGCTGATTTCCAAAAAATTGTATCAAGCACTATTACTCCAGAACTTCTTCGTTGGAAGGGTGTAGAAACCACTCAAGAACTAGCAAGTTCAGCTAATTCTAAGATTGTTGTTATTGGTAACGGGAAAGGGGATCTGCCGATTATTCTTGGTGGCGATAAGTAAAGAGTGCTTAAAGAAGCATGCAATATAGGCTTGTAATAAAGAGTATTTTAGCTGAGAAAGAAAGTACAGTTTGAGATTTTCTTTCTGAGCTAAGTTATAAAAGAACTTAACTACCTGTTAATACAGCCAATTTCTTTAGTTTTTACTATACGTCTATCACTTAACTATTCATAACTAAATAGCAAACTAATTATAGGATTTTTTTATGGCTCTTAGTCAAAATAGTGCACATTCATATGACGGAAGTATACCTGACGAATTGTTAGCTCAGGCAAACGATACTTCAAACACTTTAGATATGAGACTTGTGAATTTAGGATTGTTACTGCCATATTTAAATAATTATTATGACGAATTTTTTGCTGCTGCAGATAGTTTAAAAAAAGATGCTCAAGAAATTGAAGATGATGACGTAGATATAGTAGATGTAATAATTCTTGAGGAAGTAGCGAAAGAAATAGATAGCTGCTTAAAAGATTTAGATAGACATATAGCATTATGTAATAAATATGACGTCACTCATGAACGTGTTCAGGTATATTATATTCTCGCTTGTATTCAGTATAATTTTGATGGACCAGAGGCAATAAGTTTCTATGATGCAAAAATGGAAGAGACTAATCAATCTCAAAGAGGAGAGTCAGATGAATTAGGTAGACTTGTTTTTGGAAATTTTATTAGAAAACAACAGAAAGAATTATTAACAGAAGTTGAAAGAATTACTATTGATAATTTAGAAGAGGCAATTCAAATGCTAGAAGATCCAGAGACAGATTATCCTGAAAGAGTAGTATTATTTACTTCACTAATACCACATGTAACAAAGTGTAGAGAAGCTTTAGAAAATGCATATAATAGTATTATCACTGATATTGACCTTGAGGCTAATGATATGTCCTTTGAAGAAGATGAAATGCTAAAAACTGAGCTTTCAAAATATATGGCATTAATGGAAGCAATTTTTACAAATCAAAACGATATAAATTTTTTAAAAAATTTAATTCCTGCTACAATGACGGAAGGAGTAAAGGAAGCAGTATCAATATTTAATCTAGAAAGAGCGCAAAGAGTTGTAGATCATCTTGAATATTACCATATCGGTGGAGAAGGAGTTCCAGAATTAATACAAGTCTTTAGAAAGGCAATTTTAACAGCTAGAATAGATTTGAGTTAAACTTTTGTTCATTATTTGTATAGGCTTTGTATAGCAAAAAAAATTGAGTTTTTCCATAACTTATTAGAAAACTTTTAATGCTTATAATGTGCTTAAGAGTTAACCGAATTCTTCCACATCATTTCAAACATAACCTTATTCATCTGTACCACACTTTGGTTTTCAATTACCATTCCCATTATTGGGCCAAGAGTTTGTATGATGATTACTTTATGAGGTACGATAATCATATTTGTATTTAAAACTATATCTTTTGGAAGAATTTTTAAATTTTCATTATAATTTTTTTTAAGTTTAAGATTTTTCCTAGCACTTGGGGAATCTTGTAGTAAAAGTTTAATATCCAAATTAAGCTTGCTTCTTTTTTTCTTGAAATTTTCAAAATACTTAAAGTCAAGAGAAATCCATTTTTCTTGGTCAGAGATTACATAATAAAAGTCTTTAGGATTTAACTCAGAAAGGAGTTTGTCGTAAATACTTTTAACACCATCAAGATCTTTGTAATGCTTAATAAAACTTTCTTGATCTTTTAAGTTGTAAAATTGTGAAGACAACTCAGGGATAACGCTATCAAGTATCTTACGTCTATCTTCATATACTTTTTCTAGTTTTTGAGGATTTTCTGCAGCGTAAAGCTTTTTAAAACCCTTTGTTTGTATGTTAAATAAGCCTTTTGAAACTAATGAATCAATTACTGCGTATAGTGTTGTTCGTTTAATACCAGAAAGTTTCGAAAGCTGTATAACACTTGTTGGCCCTTTAGAAAGTGCAGCAAGGTAAACACGAGATTCTTTTTCATTCAATCCTATTTTCTGTAGTGCTAGTTCAGTTTTAGTCATATTTGAAAATATGTTGGCTAATTATCCAACAAAAATAAGTAGTTATTTTAGTATATTATATACTATTTCTAAAGAGATGTCGACAGATATGACATTAAGCTAAATTTCACTAGAATTGTTTCTAATTGCTTTTAAGGAATTAGAAATGGAGATAGAAAAATTAAAAAAAGAATATTGTAAAGGTATTTATCAAACGCAAGCACTTTTAGTAAGAGATGCACCCTTTAAGCTTCGTTCTGGAAGCCTTAGCCATATTTACTTAAATCATAGAGCTTTTCTAAGCAAAAGTGAATATCTGGACTTAGTTGCTTCTATCTACAAAATGTTAATCGAAGAAAGAATATCTAATTACCAAATTGCCTCAGTCGATTCGCTTATGAGTCCCGTTGTTTCTGGAGCACTAAGTATTTTAACGGGAATGAATTCGGTTATTGTAAGACAAAGAAAATTAGAGCATGGCGTCGAGGAAAAAGTCTTTGGAACAGTCGAAGGAGAATTAGTCATAGTTGATGATATGACAAGTAGTGGCGCTACCATTATCGAAACTACAAAGCAATTAAGAGAAAAAGGTGGCATAGTAAGATACGCCGTAGTTTCAGCAGAAAGAGACTCCAAAGCTCGAAAAAACTTAGCAGGTGAAGGTATAGAACTATTATCAATAGCTAGCTTTAAAGAAATAGTTTTAAATCTAAGAGAGATTATATCTCAAGAGCAAATGTTACTTTTAAGATCTGAACTTGATTTGGAGCTTTAAAATGAAAGTAGCTGTAATTGGACTCGGAAACGTAGGTTGGACACTAGTTGGTCTATTAATTAAAAACGAAAAAATTTCCGAACTATTAATTGCAAGCTCATCAGAACATAAAAACAAGGCTTGTTTGTTAGATATAGCAAGCGCCTATCCTGAATATGTAAATAAAGTTAAACCTTCTAGGTACGCAGGTCTAAGCTCTGCAGATGTAATAGTATTAACGTCAGGCGTACAAATCAAGCATGACGATCCAAATCAAGATATCTTTAAAGAGAACTCTCAAATCACAGAAAAAATTCTTAGCCAAATTAATTTCAAAAAAGAAGCAATCTTAATTTGTCTTGGAACACCAGTTGATAAAATTACTCCCTTTGCGCAGTTGATAACTAAATTACCAAAAAAACAAGTATTTGGCTTTGGGGGAGATTTAGACTTCAGAAGGTTAAAGTACGTGCTTTCAAAGTTAAATATAAATAGCACAAATGCTCATATCATTGGGGAGCATGGGAAGAAAACAATTCCAGTTTTTAAATGTGATTCAGAAGAGGTTTATAAAAAAATAACTCATCAAGTTAGGTATTATTTAGGCGAAATAAGCAATTTAGCAGGTGCGCCTAGGAATTTAGCTACGGCTATTCTTTTAAACGAATTAATTAACTCTATAGCTTTTAACAAAGACGCACTGCATTATGTTTGTGGATACCATAGCAAGTATGAAAGATATTTAACTTGGCCATATTTAGTTAGTAAAAATGGTATTGTTAGTGAAGGTGAAATTGTGTTGGGGGATGAGTCTTCGAAAGAGTTAAGTGAATATATTTATGGTACATAATTAAAACCAAAAATAATTTCATATGCGCCTTATGCAAGAGTCGGTGATTTGTCGAGAAAATTTCATATAGATTTTATATTGTTGAGCAGTATATACTGCTTGACATTAGGTTTTACCGTTTTTCTTTCTTGCAATTTATGCATAGCATAAATTCAGTTTTATTTGTTCAAGCAGTATATGTGCTTATTACGGCAAAAAATGGCTTCGCCATTATTTTGCTCGCCCAACAAATCATTTAGTTTTCCCACTTGAAAGCGGTAAAACCAAATGTCGTTGGGTATATTTATTTGTTGTGTGAAAAATGGGTATACAGTAAAAAAAAATTATGAGTAAGATTTTTAAATTTAAGAAACCTTTCACTTTTTCTGTCGATAATAGAAGAAAATGTAGACTGGATACTCTATACCACTAGAGCGATAACTGTCCGATATAAAAAAAGATTGACAATATGTAGCTTAAAAGCTACAATGTTAGGATACAAAGAATTGGAACTTAAATTACTTGTTTATAAGACTATTAATTGCAAAGAGCCGTTTTATGATTGGCTTCTTAAGCTTAAAAATAGAGAAGCTAGAGCCATTATCAGAGCAAGATTAAACAGAGTGAAGCTTGGAAATTATGGAGACGCCAAGAGTTTAGGAGCTGGAGTTTTTGAGTTACGTATTCATTTCGGTTCAGGATACAGAGTTTATTTTGGTAAACAGTGTAAGGAAATAGTTATTTTACTTTGTGGTGGAGATAAAAGTTCTCAAAAAAAAGACATAACCTTGGCAAAGATGTTTTGGCACTGCGTTTATTAGGTATTAGATGGTTAAAGGCGCAACTTGATCTTGGTGGTGTGGCACTAAGGCCTAAAAGAGAGTCTAAAAGAGGGCCTGAAAGCAGTTTAGAAGCAAATGCCAAACAGCCTATTAAAAAGCAGCCTCTAGACTTGGGTTTGCCCAAGGTATTACCCAAAGCACAATACGAGGCACTACATGAGGCTGTGCGCTTGGCGGCCAGAGCTCACCCTATGCGGCCTGCATGTTTACCTAAGTCCATCGTTTTGGTGGCAATGATGCGTAATAATGGGTATCAAGCTAAAGTGGTTTTGGGGGTTGCTAAAGATAATGATCGTTTGGCTAGCCATGCGTGGGTCGAGGCACGTATTGATGATGTTTGGCAAATGATTGGTGAGCCTGAAGCGGTATCCGTTGATTTTTCGCGAATTTGACGAGTCCTTATCCTCAATTATCAGTCTTATTCTTAGCAGCAGGCTAAAGCAAAATCACCGTGGCTAAACCGAGCACCGAGAAATACCCCACCACATCGGTGACAGTGGTTAACGCAACGCCGCCCGCCAGAGCAGGGTCAACCCCGACTTTTTCTAAAAAGATAGGTATGCACACGCCAGCAATAGCCCCCATCACCAAGTTGGCGATCATAGCTGCAGCGATGACTAGGCCTAAAGAAGGGTTTTGATACCACGCCGCGGCGATAGCCGCGATCACAATGGCCCAAATCAACCCGTTTAATACGCCGACCATGGCTTCTTTTTTGAGCACGTTCAGCATATTGCCGCGTGAGATGGTGCCGGTGCTCATGCCGCGGATCACCACGGTTAGAGTCTGGGTGCCAGCGTTACCGCCCATGCTGGCGACGATGGGCATTAAAACCGCCAGTGCTACCAATTGTTGAATTGAGCCTTCAAATTGGCCGATCACCCAAGAACCTAATAAGGCAGTTACCAAGTTCACCGCCAGCCAAATAGTTCGGTTGCGAGTAGTTTTGGCGACGGGTGCAAAGATATCTTCTTCTTCGCGCAGGCCAGCAGCGGCCATAATGTCGTGCTCGGCTTGCTCGCGAATAACGTCAACCACATCGTCGACGGTGATTCGCCCCACCAGCTTTTGCTCTTCATCAACCACTGGCGCTGAGACTAAGTCATAGTCAGCAAACGCTTTGGCGACTTCTTCTCGGCCATCCAAACATTGAAATGAGACGGGTGTCTCTAGCGCATGATTGATCGCCGGGTCGCTGGCTGGGCCAGTAATCAGTTTTTCGAGCGGCAGAATTCCAGTTAACCGATTGAGCCGGTCAACTAGGAATACGGTGTCCGTGTGTTCGGGCAGCTCGGTTTTTAGGCGTAGGTAACGCAGTACTACATCCAGCGAGATATTGTCGCGCACTGCGATGGCGTCAAGATTCATTAAGCCGCCAGCACTGTCTTCGGGGTAGGAGAGAACTTCGCCTAAGCTGGCGCGGGTTTCGGTATCCACCGCGAACAACACATCAGCAAGCACCGCTTCTGGCAAATCAGGAATCAGGTCAGCGATATCATCGATGTCCAGCACCTTGATCGCGTCGATTAATTCTCGATTGTCTAACTCGTGCGCAAGGTCCCTAAATACGCCCTCGTTAAGTTCGGACAGCACTTCGCCACGCTCGGCCTCAGGGATGTGTATCCAAGCATGCGGGCGTTTGGCGGGTGTTAGCTGCTCCAGCGCATCGGCGATATCAGCCGGGTGAGCCTGCGAGAACAGGGCAGCGACTGCCGACGAATCATGTTCGTTCAGCAGTTCTACAATGTTGTCTATGGCTGGTGTGGTTTGTTGCACAGTAGCGGCTCCCCGATTGGCACTGCGCATATTATAAGCACTATTTGTTACGGCGTACGTTTTTACTGAATGTGCGGTAACGGCCTATAAGTTGCCTTGGTGCTCGCAGCCTAATGTTGAGTCGACTAAAGCTCTAGCACTGCTCGGTACCTCACATCGCCAGCTTCTAGTTTGGCGATGGCTTGATTCGCTTGATCGAACGGGAATAGTTCTATTGCCGGCTTTATATTATGCCGTTTGGCGAACGCCAACATATCGGCAATGGTCGACGGGCTGCCCACCGGTGAGGCTGAAATTTGCAGTTGTTTGCCAAGAATCGCCGACACTGAAATAGCCAGCGGGTCGGCCACTAGCCCAACAAAATGTAAGCGTCCGCGCGCTGCTAAGGTGCC
>CALJRW010000009.1 GCA_937976335.1 uncultured bacterium
ACTCTTTTCTACAGTTCTTAAGCCTCTCATTATTTGAAAAAACTCCTATTTTTAAGGCTTTTTCTGATTTTGACGATCTCGATGAACCACTAGATTCGTCTAACCAGTTGAATTTATTCAACTCTTAATTGGACACTAGTGAGCTGAACTAGAGAAAACTTAAGGTCATCAGTAGTTTTCTCTGGATCCTATTTATTTAATATTTTCTTAATCTTAGAGATTTGTGTATAGTATTGCTATGGTGCATCAGCAGATGGTTGAGTGTCTGATTGATATGCCTCAAAACAAATAACTCATGCAAAAGTTAATTATCATAATGGGTCTTGGGGGCGCTGGAAAGAAAACTAGTGCAAATTTTATGTCTGTTCAACGCCATACCGAACTTTTACAGGATGCTTTTCCAGGTATGACAGTTGTTATTCAAGACGATCAGCAGTTGGTTGAGCTTGAAATGAGAAGAGATAATCAGTAAGTAGATGTGAATCACTAACGCTTTCTCATCATGAGGATCGATATGCATACTTTTAAAAATAAGTTTTGAATAAGTTTTTAATAAGAAAATTAGACTTTCCTAAAGACTCTCCCGCACTGTATAAGTTTCTCGATACTGATGAGGTAGATATCCTTAAAAAAGTCCCCGAACTCATGCGCGATAAAATTTCCAAATGCCACGTTGCTATTATTGATAGTTGTCCAGTTGGATGGGTACTTACACACTTTAGCTATCCTAAATCTCTTAGTTGGGAAGACGACAATGATACAAATCATTTTTTTGCCAAAGGAAATTGCTACCTTGGCAACCTTGATGTACATGAATCTTTTCGAAGAAAAGGGATTGCAAATGCTCTACTCAAAAAGTCTTATCAATCTGCTCGTCATAGTAATAGGTCTCAAATATGGTTACACGTAAATACTGAGAATAAACCTGCGATACAGCTTTATGAATCTCTTGAATGGAAACGTGAAAAACTTGTTACACCCTCTTGGTACAAGTCAGGTAGTATGTTTTTGTATAACAAGAGACTTGATGATATAAATGCATAATCAATTGGCTTGATTGTACCCAGCAGAGCTGTGAAATTCGCCTAGACCGTTATTTTTCTCTATGATACTCTCTAGCTATGATCTCAAATTTTAACTTTGTGTGATTTAAGGAGCTTTAATGGTACATACAGAGCATGAGCATCCACGAGACCCACAGGTCATGAAGGCTATAGACGATATTATTCAGGATCTCAGTGATCGACGAGGAATTGGCAGCGAGTGGGATGCTATAGATCTAGATATAAAGAATGAGATAATCCACTTGTGGCATGACTCGATTCGACTTTCTTGTGATCCAACTTTTGACGAAAACATAGCAATTGATTCTGCAATTAGATGGAGAGACTTTGTTGACAAATCTTTAGACCCAGAATCTGGCTGAGCCAGTGATTTCTCGAAAACTCAAGCAGCAACGGGAGAACCTGCTAAATATGCAACTCTGCTTCTGGTAGCCGACATATCAGATCGGAGAGGTCTTAAAAAGCAATGGAACAATATAGACATATAAATTCAAGAAGAAATTTTTGAAACTTGGGCTTCGATGATACAAGCAAGGCTAGCTATATAATCTTTACGTTTAACTAATTTTCTTGGTAATCTCGAAGATGGTTACTCTTATTTGAGTAGCAAATTACCAGTCGATTAAATATATGCGTAAATTAGACTCATTCAAAAAGCTACGGTTTACAAGCTCTTTGGCAATAGTAGTTCAACATTAAAAACTATCAAAAGTATCAATAAAATTTTCAGGCGTTACTACATATGAATTCACATGCTTATACATTTCTTTAAACTTCAGTAAGCCACTAAGATTTCTTTTTCTTCCAGATTTGACTTCAATTGCATGCACTTTGTCTTGATATTCATATATAAAATCAACTTCATGTTTACCGTCCCTCCAGTAGTACAAAGAGCCAGGTAATTGGTTTAGAATTGTCCCTATTACAAGCTCAAATGCGCGTCCTCTTTTTTCAGAATCATAGGATACGTCCATAGTTTGAGAATAAAGAGCTGGAGTTAAGGGTAATAGCTTGGGAGATGAAGATTTTTTTCTAATTTGATTTTTAGAATATTTATAAAGTTGCCTAACTAAGAAAGAAGAATTAAGTAGATTTAAGTAATATTTTACAACTTCAATGTTTCCACTTTGTTGCAATTGTCCAAGTAGCTTATTATAACTAATTTCCTGAGCTGGATAAGAGCAAATTAAATCAAAGCATTGCTTAAAAAGAGCAGGAGATTTTACTTGAGCTTGTGAAAGTATATCTTTTCCCACAACGGGTGTAATAATGGATTCGCGAATATATTTTAGCCATAAATTTTTATCATCAATAAATTGATAACTTGCTGGATACCCACCATACATTAAATAATCTTCTAATGTGAGATTAAAGGCATTCCTACTTTCCTTAAAATCCCAATGGTATACATTATGTACTAAGTATCTTCCTGCTAAGCTTTCAGTTAAGCCGCTCGTGATATTTAAAGAACTTGAACCTAAGATTATTAAGTCAAGAAAACTACCCTCATCGTTAAACTGTTGTGCGTCCCAAATTTGTTTCAATGCATTTGGCCAATTCTCGACTTTTTGGATTTCATCTATTACTAGCAAGTTACACTTAGAGTTAGTTTTTGCCTCAGTCCAAACTTTAAATAACCAATCTGGGTTTTTAGAGATTATTCCATCTGCAGATTCATATTTATAAGTTTCCTTTTTCAGATTTTCTAAAAGCTGTTTGATGCCAGTGGTTTTCCCAATCTGTCTGGGGCCTAGTACGACTTGAATTAGTTTCGTATTTTTCGCTAGCGTTGCTTTTAGTTTCTGGACAAAGCTTCTTTGAAATTTCATTTTTATAGTATAGCCTATAAAAAATTATAGATCAACCTATAAAATATTAGGTTGTTAGAATTTTAATATTATAAAATACTGAAATTACTATATAATTAACTCTCAATTTTGAAACTGGAAGGGGGTTACTTTTTACACAAATTTAGTCAGCTAGCTATCTTAAAAGAATCATTCTTTTAGTATTTAGCTATAGAAATTTTACTCTAAAGTAACGCTGCTCCTATGACATTACTACTCTTTAACTTTTTTTATTCAATAAAATTAATTAATTATTAAGATTTATAAATAGCTACTCTTATAGAAAAAGTTAGGTGGTACGAATCCCGAGTGCAAGAGCTGGAATTAGAGCTGCTCGAGCTGTATTTCAAGAAGCTCAAAGAGCTGAACGTGATAACAAGCGATCAGGTGGTGAACTCACCTTACCACCCTTATCTAGAATGCGTATCATTAAGTCTGGAGAGCAAGATAGTCGGTAAGCTTTCTTTACAAACTGCTGAGACGTTGCTTTTTATGCGGTTTTAATCAATTAGATGTCTTAATAAAGTCATAAGTTTAGTATTCAGTTGTATAAGTTTCATACTTTAAAAGTAATGCTGTATTAGTTTTAAAAGTTATTAGAGTAAATTAATAATTTTGACTAGCAAAGTGACATTCATTAAACTAGGTTTTATGTTTCAAATTGCAAAAGAAAGTCCAAAAGGCTCTGCTATCATAACTCATGGATGTGCTCATACGTATGCTTTAGGTTTAGAAGGGCTTTTAAGTACAGATTTGAAAAACTTAGATTTTAGAATTATTAAGGTTAATGAATTAGAGCCAGTTAAAAAGATATACGATATCATGAAATCAACAGATTGGGGACGTATTCATCCTGTAGAGTTAGCTGAAACAATTGCTTTTTGTCATAGAAATGAGAATTTATTTTTAAAAGATTTTAATGATAATCATTATTTGAATGAAAGGTATAAAGCTCCTGGAGAAGAGTTATCTAAGTTAGCCACAGATGCTAGATGTGCAAGATGGGACGAGGAGGATGAGGCTACTCACCTAAGTCGTATTAATGTGCTTCCTTGTCATCTTAGGGAGATGATGAATGCTTTGCATTGGAAAGATCTAAGAGCTGATAGTTCCATACAAGCATATGATCAGAAAGAAATTAGAACTCGTTGGGATTTTAGTGAAGAAGCTATTCATGCTGTTAAAGATATTTATGATGCTAGAGAAGATGAAAAGCCTTTAATGGTTGATAAAATTCTAGATGTAGATGATATAGTTTGGTTAATTAATACAAATACAAATCTTGCGTCAATCGGATTAATTGAATGTCACCAATTTTTTGAAAATCTGACAGAGAGCATGCATTTAGTAGAAATGGTATCGAATAAAGAGAAAGTTCGTGAAGCAATTTCTAATGGAGTAAAATTAGCAGAAAAATTATTTGATGAATTATTCTGTGGTGAAGATACTTCAAAAAATGAATGTGCAAGAAAAATGTTTGATAGTGATATTGCAAATATTGTCTACTTTGAAAACGGTGCACGTGGAAGAAATCTTTTTGCGAGAGATCTTGTAAGTTCTTCACCAAGAGTATTACTAATTGTTGAAAGTGTTACTATCTTACGTATGGATATGCAAGTTGGTTCGAATTTATATAATTTTTTAAGTGCAGCTGTTTTAAACGCTTTAAGAGAAAGTGGCGTCAATTCCAAAGATTTTAATACCAAGGAAGATGGTAACTCTTATACTGACTTAGCTTTAAAATGGATTGTGTCAAGTAAGCACTCTTGTCCAGAGATTCAACTTGCTGTGAGAAACAGTGCAATAGCTCTTTCTAAGACTAGTAAATACAGAGATGTAAAAGCTCTATTTGACAAAGCTTTGCAAATAGCTGGGTAATTAGTTGCACTAGTCACTATCGAACTTTTAGTATTTAGTTATAAACTTCAAAAGTAACCCCGTTCCAGTTTTGATTGCCAGTTTGATAGTAATATAAACCCTCACTTTTCCAAACAAAACCAAGCACTTGGGGTCTGTCTGAAAACAGCCTAAAAAAGTGAATTTTTGAATAGAGCGATGGTTTTGCTGAGAAAAACGGATTTAAATTAATTTTTTTGAATTTAGTTTTTTGTTTTTTAAGCAATTAAGTGTAAGAAATTGCTCACAAGTGAGATTTTAGATAGATCTCACCTACTGAAAAAGAGTTAAGAAATAGGAACAGTCTCAATATCCAAAGCAATTAATCGTTTAAAATTAAAAACTAGTGCAACCATCGTAGCTTGAAAAGAAGCTTTTTCAATTCCGATGTAGCGACATTTTTTAGGCATTTTAGAAAACACCCCTTCGAAAGGCATTCTTATTTTAGAAATCCATCTATCTTTATCTTTGTTTTTATTTTTCATATTATCTTTCAAAATAGCTCCTGAATGACATTTTTTTTCTTTGATAGTTTCTTGAGCAACTTCCACACAATAAGCTTTATCAGCAAACACCATACCTGAGTCAGGACAAACTTCTTTCAATCCGGCTCCATCTGATACATTTGCAGGGGTTACGGCTATTTTACTAATAAAACCAAAAGACATATCTACTCCTGCATGTTTTTTATATCCCAACCATATTTTATTCTTTCCTTTTGCTCCAAATTTAGCATCTGGATCAGGACTGTATTCTGATACGTTTTTGTTATTCATCGTAGGGTTTCCTTTATCATCTTTTTCGTTATTTTCTGCATCTGCTATAGCGATATCTCTCGCTTTCCAATGATCTACTCGAGCTCTTAAGTCTGTCGCATCTACAAATGTAAACACTTCTCTTATTAACTTCTTGTCTTTCAATGCAGATTGAAACTTCTTAAACAGCTCTGTAAGCCTATGAATTCCAAACCTCTTTCGTACGCTTCCAAAATATGAATGATCTGGAGTCTTATCTAACAACTTAAAACCACAAAATAATTTCCCTGCATTATTTTCTATCAAATAATCTTCCATCTCTCTATCACTTAAGTCATTCATAAATTGCAACAACAAACATTTAAACGCTGTCGTTACTGGATAACCTGCTCTGCCTGTTTCTGAATAACTCAGCTTTAAACCTGACGTTAGTTCCTCAAAATTTACTATCTTTAATAGTCTTCTGTACTTATGATCTTCTGATATTAGCTCTTCTAAATTCGGGATGTACATGCTCATCTGTTTATTCTCCTTCTTTAAACTCATAAAAAGGTTTTAACAGATTTTCAAGTAATTGTATCTAGGGGGTTTTAGCCGTTTTTCGACACTCCCACTTGGACACTTTGCTTTATTACTGCTAACATCCCTTTATGAATATCCTTTTAGTTCAAATGGCTTTTTTAGGCGATGTAGTGCTTTCTACGCCGTTAATTTCTGCCATTAGAGAGAAGCATCCTGAAGCTAAGCTTTGGATGATGACTACTGCTTTAGGAGCTAAGTTGGTTGAGAACGATCCTTTGCTCACTGGTGTGATAGTTTTTGATAAACGTGGAAAACATAAAGGGATTTCTGGTATTTTTAAGATGGCTAAAATATTAGAGTCTTATAAGTTTGATAGTGTGTATTCATTGCACCGCGCTTTAAGAACAACACTTGCTTTATACTTTTCAAAAATCCCCAAAAGAATTGGTTACAAAGAAGCTAGGCTTAGTTTCTTATATAATGAAAGAAAAACTAGAGTAAAAGTTCTAGAAGGAAAAAAATTGCATGATGTTGAAAGAAATATGTCTTTACTTGAATTTAAGGAAAGTAAGAGTCAAGAATTTGATATGAGAATTTTCCCTCCCCCGAAAGAAAAGTTATCCAAACAAGTACAAGATTTTCTTAATTCTAAAAAAGAATATATTGCGATAGCTCCAGGGAGCGCCTGGAAAACTAAAATGTGGAGTGGGCTTGGTTACAGAGAAGTAGCTAAAAACTATCTTGAAAAAGGTTATGAAGTTGTACTTCTTGGGTCGCCTGATGAAAGAAAGAAATCTATTGAAGTAGGAAAGGGCTTAGAGCTTAGAGATTTCATTGGAAAAACAACAATTGGAGAAACAATAGCACTTGTTAAAAATGCCAAATTACTATTTTGTAACGATAGTATGATACTTCATCTATGTTCTGCACTTAAAACACCTAATGTTGCAATTTTCTGTGCAACAAATCCTGAATTTGGTTTTGGCCCCTGGAGAAATAATGCCCTTGTTGTTCAAAAAGAAGGTTTGAAGTGTAATCCTTGTAGAAGGCACGGAAGTCAAGTTTGTCCAACAAGAACAGAAGCGTGTATGAATCTTTTATCTTATAAAAAGGTTGTAGAAGCTGGAGATGAGCTTATTAAGAGAGTTAGTAATGAATCAAGTAGTTAATGGGTACGAAATTTTTTCGAATGTTGAGCTTGATAGTTCTGATGCAGATACATTGATTTCTGCAATTAATAACAGTGAGAAAAATGTTCAAGCAAAAGTTTTAGGCGGAAGAGGAGTTTCTTCAAGAACGGAGCTAAATAATCATGGTTCTGTTGTAGTTAAACATTTTAGAAGAGGTGGACTGTTTCGTTATTTAGTTGGTAAGGCTTATTTTCGATCCGGAAAAACTCGACCTGAAATTGAATATGAATTGCTCAATGATGCTAAATCAAAAGGAATTAAAGTTCCAAATCCACTTGCATATATTACCAAGGGTAGGTTCTTTTATAAAGGTTGGTTAGTAACTCAAGAAATAAAAAATGAAAGAAATTTAGCTGAAATTAGTTTAGAGGATGAGAGTCGAGCTAGAAATTTAACTATAATGTTAGTTGAGCAAATTGCAAAACTCATTAAGCACAAAATCTTTCATGTTGATTTACATCCAGGAAATGTTTTAGTTACGCCGAATGATGAGATATTTTTAATCGATTTTGATAAAGCAACCTTTTTTAAAGGAACTAGAAATAAACTTAGAGATATGTATCTTTGTAGATGGAGAAGGGCGGTTATAAAACATAACCTACCTGAAATGTTATCAGAGCTTGTTTGCGCTGGAATAAGAAGAAATTTTGATTAAATTATAGAAAAAAAATGAAAGAAGCTCAAAATATTTTAATTATACTAACTGGTTCTCTTGGAGATTTAGTTAGAGGTTTAGCAATTCCAAAAATTATTAAAAGCAAATATCCAGATGCTAAAATATCTTGGTTAGTTGATGATAAATGGGAATCAATAATTAAAGGACATAAGTACATTGATGAAATAATAGTTTTTGAACGCAAATTGGGCGCTAAGGGAGTTTTTAAGTTAATTAAAAATCTTAAGCAAAAAAAATTTGATCTAACGCTAGATATGCAAAGAATTTTTAAAAGCGGTTTAATGTCGTGGTTTTCTGGAGCTAAAAAAAGAATTGGGTTTCATAAAGAAAATTCAAAAGAGTTTAATTTTATTTTTAATACCCATTCAATTCCATATTGTGCACCTAATTTTAATAAACAACTCCATTACTTAAAGTTTACTGAAGAACTAGGAATAAGTTCGCCAAAAAATCTTGATTATGGCTTAGCTATTGGAAAAGATGAAAAACCTGAAAATTTTCATCAAGACCTAAGCGAAGAAAATTATATTGCATTAATAATGGGTTCTTCTTGGGAAACAAAAGATTGGCCACTTGAGAAATATGTAAATCTTGGAAAAATTTTAGCTAAGAATTACGATCTAAATATAGTTCTTATAGGAGACCCTTCGCAATCAAATTTTGCTAAGGAAGTTGAAAAGAAACTTATCGGTCAAAAAATTATAAACCTCACTGGTAAAACAAACTTAAGAAGTTTGATCCCTCTAATGTATTTTGCAAAATTAGTAGTAGGGCCAGATAGTGGCCCAGCCCATATATGTGCCGCAGTGAAGACTCCATATGTGAGCTTGTTTGGCCCAACTCCAGAAGATAGAGTTGCTCCCTTTGGATATGAGCATTTGGTTGTTACTGCAGACGTAAGTTGCAGGCCTTGTTATAAGAAAAAATGTCCAGGAATGGGTGGAGTATGTATGAAAAATATAAGGCCTGAAAGTGTCATGGAAAAAGTAGAGTTAGTGATATGAGTAAAGTAAATAGTATGACAGGTTTTGGTTTTGGCACTTACAATTTTGAAATTGCTGAAGAAAAATTTGCAAATGTTCATCTTGAAATTAAAACTGTAAATAGTAGATATCTTGATATTCAAATTAGACTTCCAAATGAATACTCTGAACTTGAACCAAAAATACGAAAGATTATAGGAGATAAAATTTCACGTGGTCGTATAAGTATTTTTAGTAAAAGAGATGTGAGAATAGCTTCTAAGGGGGCTAACCTTAATCAAGAAGAAATCACAAAATATTTAAACAAATGTACTAAAATTGCTAAAGATACAAACTCTTATTCAGAAGACTTTCAATCAAAACTTTTACTTCGCTTGATGAGTTCTTCAACATTTATAAGTAGTGAATCAAGTGTTGAAGAGATTAGTGATAAAGAAAAAAAAATATTTTTAGATGAATTCACAAAAACTTTTAAACAAGTAGAGCAATCTAGAGAACAAGAAGGACTTGCTGCTATCAATTCAGTTAAGGAGTATGCTCAAGAACTCAGAGTCTTTTCTAAGAAACTAGAGAGTTTTAAAATAAATCCAGAGCAATATAGAAAAAGAATTGAAGAATTAATAGAGCCTATTATTAAAGACATAAAAGTTGATGAAAGTAGGCTTGCAAGTGAAATAGCAGTTATTGCAGAAAAGAGAGATATTTGTGAAGAACTTAATCGATTGGAATCTCATTTAACTTCACTAGATAAGGCAATAGAAGGAGGAGGAGTTTTAGGAAGAAAGCTAGAATTTACATGTCAAGAGCTTAATAGGGAATTTAATACAATTGGAAGTAAAGCCAATGATGCAGAAGTGCAACAAATTGCGTTATCTGCTAAGTTGAGTATTGATAAAATTAGAGAACAGTCTGCAAACATAGAGTAAGCATGAATAAAGTAAGAAAAGGATTAATTTTTATCTTAGTAAGCCCAAGTGGTGGTGGTAAAACTACGATCGCAAATAAATTAATTAAGAATCATTCCAAATCTTTAAATTTTGTTGTTACCTATACTACTAGAAAGCAAAGAGAGAATGAAGTTGATGGAAAACACTATCATTTTATCACAGAAGACGAATTCTTAAAAAAAATAGATGCCAATGAACTTTTTGAATATGAGAAAATTCATGGAAATTATTATGGCAATTCCAAGAAGAAGTTAGAAACTTTGTTAGAAAAAGGAGTTGATGTTATCTATACTGTAGATATAAAAGGAGCTCTTAAATTTAAAGAAGAATATTCGAGTGAAACCTGTGTTGTTTTCCTTGCTTTGCCTTCTAAGGAAGAAATGCTAACTCGACTAAAGAGAAGAGGAGATTCTTCTTCTGATATAGAAAGAAGGCTTAAAACAGCAAATTCAGAGCATGCTAAGTTATTGGAGTTACATGGTACTGGAAAAATCGATTATTTTGTAGTAAATGATAAGCTAGAAGAAAGTGTAGAGCTTGTTGATGCAATTCTTCGTGCTGAAAGGAGTAAAACAGCTCGTCTAACAAAAGAGACAATAGTTAATAAATTAAAGGCTTAATATGAATAAAAAAATAATACTCGCAATTTTAATTATTTTAACGCTTAATGCTTGTTCATTAACAGAATCAATAACTAAAAAAGGCACTTCTCAGAAAATATCTAACCTTAGAGGATCGAAAGGTGATGTTGAAGAGATAGATATTGTAGTTGATAAGTCAGAATACAAAGAAAGACTGACTAATGGAACTAAAAATGTTGTTCGTTTAGTACAAGTTTTTAGAAAAAACACTTCGCCTGATATTTTAAATGAATACAGGTTTTTAGATATTAAAGAAGGTAGTGTTTACGAATTACTTAAATTAGAAAATTTAGATATCTTAGTAGCTGCTGACGATTATGTTGTTCCTAGTCAAGAAACTTTTTGGCAATATTTAAATTTAATAAAAGATTTCAAAAATGCTAGCATTGAAGTAAGACGAGATGGTAAGCCTATGCTTATGAAGTATAGTTTTAACTAAATAAGACTTAAGCTAAAAAAAGTCTTGCTAGTGTTTATCTTAATTTTTTTGACATTTATAGCTTTTTTAAACGAGTAAAGCTAAGGCGCATGTATTGATAAAAATCTTTATGAATTAAGAGTCTTGAGTTCAATATCGAGGGCTTTAAGTACAACCACAGCTCTAAAGTGCTGATATCAAACAATAAAATATTCTCTATAATCTGAAAATATCAACCTTATAGCTGCATCTTAATTAAGCTATGAGTTCAAACAGAGATACAGCTTCACAAAGAATTGCGGGACATAAGAAAGTTATGTTTGACCGCTTTGAGGTTAAAACAATTCTTGGAGAAGGTGCGGCTGGTTGTGTTTATAAGGTTTTTGATAGAAATACTGAGAAAGAAGTAGCACTTAAGGTTTTAACTCACGCAGATGCCTTTGATGAACATACGGTGAAAAGATTTGTTGAAGAAGTAAACATATCTCAACAACTAAAACATCCTAATTTAGCTCAAGCTTATGAGTTTATTTCTACTGATGAATCTATTGCTTACACCTTAGAATATGTGGAAGGAAAAGATCTAGGTGAGGTGCTTGATGAAGGGCCTTTACAGTACAAACAAATTGATAAAATTTTTAAACAGCTTTTATCAGCACTGTTTTTTTTACACGAGCATGATATTTTGCATCGTGATCTAAAACTTGAAAACATCATGATAAGAAATGATGGAGTTGCTAAGCTAACTGATTTTGGTCTTATAAAAAATAAAAACAAAGCTAAATTGACAAGAACAGGGGTTCTTCTAGGAACTGCTCAATATATGCCACCTGAATATATTCAGAAAGGTGAATATACACACAAGAGTGATTTATATGCTGCAGGGATTGTTTTATATGAACTTCTAACCGGGGAAAGAAGGCTATCAGATCTAGCTGGGAATGAAGTTATAGAGTACGTCATAAGAAATAAGTTTAGAATTCCAGTTTTAAAAATTGCCGGAGCGCCTGAGAAGTATCAATACATAATTGACAAAGCAATGGCTCAAGATCCAGCTGATCGTTTTAGTTCTGCTAAAGAGATGTTAAGAGTTTTTAATGAGAAAATTGATTCAAGAGAATTAACTCTTACTCAAACCAAATCGCGTAAAGCAAATAATATTTTTTCTAAAATCCCTTGGAAGCCTTTAGCTGTTTCAGCAGGTGTATCAATGCTTGCAGCCTTAGCAGGGTTTTTAGTCTTTTCAGGGCCAAGTCTTAAAAATATAACAAATGGTTCATATGTTGGAGAATTTAGTTCTAAAGAGCAAAATGTGAAAGAGCCTTTAACAGTTTTAGTGGGTGAAGAACAATATGCATTTATGGGTGATTTTAAACACTGTAGTAATGTTTATTACAAACCGGGACGATCGGCTGCGAAATGTGGTAAAAAAGATTATAAAGTTTCAATCAATAAAGTTTCTGAAAATTCATTTTCTGGAAAGATAAATGAGTTTGATTTTAGTGTTTCAAAGTAATTTTTCTGATTTTAAATTTTCGTAACATTAAGTTTAGAAAAAAGAAATGTATGAGAATTCTCTTTCAAAGAGTCAAAACTACATCAAATAAACACGACTTAATGTGTAAGTCCAAGGAGCAATGGCAGCTAATGCATAAAACAAGATTAAAACAGCAATTGCAGATGGTAGCCATTTAACATTCTTTCCGCAGAGTGCAAGAAAAGCAATGATTCCAATTGCAAGACCTTTTGCAAAGACTAAAGTGTAGAGAGCTCCAAATTGCTCCATAAAACCTCTGAGTAGAGCATTACCTTCAGCTATTGAGCCAAAAGTGCTAACTCCTATTGCTGTGAGAATTCCATCCATGATTTGAAGCATTGCTAGAATTACACATAAAAGAGCCATTTTTGTATCAGGAAATGATATTTCTAATACTGCCTTGTTAGTAGACTTGCCACCTTCGATAGTTGAAAGAGAGACAGTTTCAGTTTGTTTTAGTTTTTTAGCTGTAGCAGTTTGCGTCATTTTTACTTACCCTTTGAAATCTATTCTACAAAAGTTATGAAAATGATTCAAAGAAAGTGACTTAAAATATTAGTTTTTTTAAGCATATGAAATTATTAGCTTTTTAAAGATATTTTTTTGCTTTCTGTATTTTGAGTATTTTTTGATCTAGATAGGGTTTGATAGAAAGGTGTAACTTTTACAGTCTTTGTTGAGAATTTTTTTAGCTAATATTATGTGCTCTCTTTGTGAGTCTTGAGTTTTAAAGAGTAAATTGATTAACAATATAACTTACTCCTCGTAGCAGAAATCATTATGAAAAAGGTCTAATGATACGTCACTGCATTTCTAGACTCTTCTAGAGTTTGTTCAAGTTCGTGAACTAAGGCGTATATCTTTTCTCTAAGTTCGTCTGCAAGAACAACTATTAGCGTACTTGTTTGCGAGATTGTATTATCTGAATGAATAGTTTGTTTTGCTACCCATTCAGCCGCATTTTCGAGATGTTCAATTCTACTAGATATTTCAAGAAGTCTGTTTAGAGTGTCCATAATTAAAACCGTTAAAACCTTAAAAACAATTAACAAAAGTAAACAACAAATTTTGTAGAGACGATGCTATATGCATGAAGGAGTCTCGACAAGATAGTTTTTATTTTTTTTTAAACACTTAAAATTACTGCCAATTTTAAGCAGATTTTTTGCTTTTAAAGGTGATAGCAAGCAAATTTTAGCTTAAATTTTCTGAAAAACTATTTCTAAAATGGTAGCAAATAGTCCTTTATCCATTTGGAAAAATATCAGCTAATCTTCTCATTCTTCCAATACGAAATGTTCCTCTAGTTTTTTTGCCATTAGTTTCTCTGAGGTACCATAGAATTCGACCTTTTCCTGGTCCATCGTATCCAAGACAGAATATTGAACAAAAACTATTGGCTTTTTCGCGCATTTCATTTGCTTCTAAAACTCTATCTCCGTCTCTATCAATAACAGTGATTACTCTTGGATAGCTTTTGTCATCTCTATAAAAATTACCACCTTTAAAAATAAGATTGTATTCTTCTCTTGTCATTCTATTTCCAATGTCTTTTTTGTTGCAGGTAATTATTGGGCTCCGTCCTTCCATTGCTTGTTGAAGTTTTGGAGGTAGAAAATCAATAACGATTTCTCTATCATAAACTTCAACTCTATCTGATCCTGGTTTCATTCTTAACCATGCACGTGCAGTTCGAATAGGGTCATGGCTAGATGTTTCATTGATTTCTCTGTAGGTTCTTACTCCTGAGTAAATTGTTTTAACATCGCTTCTGGTTATATGAGAATCAATTCTTGTTATTCCGTAAGCATAGTCAGGCCTAATTTCTGGAACTATAAACTTATCCCATTTTTCTATATTTAGGGCATTCATTTGATCTAAAGAAGGGATTCCTCCATACCAAATTCGTCTAAAAGTACGTTGAAATAGGTTTAGTTTAGCTATCGGCATTTCTTCAGTCGAAGGCGTCGGGGCTTGTATTCGGCTTAAAGCATTGCCAGCAGCTCTGCTGACTTCGTTTGACATTGATAACTCCAAAAAATAACTATAGCAATACTATCAAAATAAGTAGTATTGCTCTAGAATTTTTTGGAGAGAATGAAATGAGTATTTTAACCTGAATTTTTTAGTAACTTTCTTATCTAAAATTCAGGTTTTTAGTATTGAATTAAAAGTATCCCATCTCAGCAACTAGAGATTTTCCTTCAATATTAAGTGCTGCCGAGAATTTCCCCATTCCTTTAAGAGAATTATACTGCTCTTCATCAAAATTGCTCTGGCCGCCAGTAAACATGGACATGCTTGAACTTGCGTCTTTTATCATATCAGCTACTTTTGAGTAATCTACATACAAAAAGATAGCTGGGTTTTTAGTTTTAATTTCATCTATTGAATCTTTAGGTAATGTGTCTAGTAAAGTTTCTTTATTTTCTTCACTCAGAGAGTTTGTAAGACCATTCTCAGTAGTTGATAAATAAAGCGTATTTTCAGTATTTGCAACAAAAAGTCCAATTCCTAAAGGGCTTAGTAAGTAATTAGTTTTTAAACCATTAACTTCTTTTTCTTGCCATTCAGAAAGGGGAAGAGGGGATTGACTTATAAGAGTTTTAAATGCATCAAAAAAAGAAGACTTAACGTTATCTATACTGTTTTTTACTTTTACAAAAGTGCTAAGTTCTGGGAAAATTGTGCCGCCTGCACTTTTGTTAACTGAAATTCCAATAGTGTTTAAAGAGTTTAGAATATCAAGCTTGCTCTTTATTTCAGGAGTTTGAGAAGCTGGGAGATTTTCGAGCATATTTTTTTTAGCAATTTGCAAAACTGAGTTGTCAATTGTTAAAGCACCAACTGAATCTTTATTAAATTTACTAATTGAGTTAACTGCTCCTTTCGTAGGAATTGAAAAATCAAACTTATCGGTCATTTTAAAAGCAACATAATCTTTTTGGCCGCTATTTTTTAATCCCATTTGATTAGAAAAAAAAGCAAAAGTAATTGGGATTTCATTAAGCTTTCCACTAGATTTTTCTTTTATAAGGTTTGTGAGGTGAGTTAAATCAAGAGCGCCAAAGCCATACTCGTTGCTACGGCCATAAATTTTCTTCATAAAACCATTTTCTTTTCCTTGGCTAATAAACTTTTTTAACGTTTCTGTAGGTTCTTTTTTAGCAATTGTTTCAATTAGTTTTGAATCAGTCGCAAAACCTATTTCATCTTTTGTGTTATAGAGATATAAACTGACTTTGCCAGTTTTATCCGTATATTTATTAACATCTTTTTCAGCTAATTTTTCACTTGTAACAACAAACTCTTTTTTCTTAAAAATCTCACTTACTTGAGCTTTTATCGCTTCTGATTTTCCTTCCTTTAATGTTTGAATGGCTCCAAAGTTTGGAGTAATTTCAGTGCCTTTAGTTAAAAAAATCATTTGTTTTTCAATTGAATAGCCATCTTCGTCTTTATAAAGCGAAATAAGTTCTTTAATGATTGCACTCATTTCAGAATCTCCAACCTTATTCATTATCCAATCAGATATTTTTTGGTTTTTATTCAACTTTGAACTAGAGATTAGTTTTTTGAAATTTTTAGAAGAGAAGTCAGCGATGTAAAATCCTAAAGTTGAAGAGGGTAGGAAGTTAAAGAAACTGTCAGTTTCAATTGGGGAAATTTCAGGTTTTTTTACTTTGAGGCTTTCTACTGTTTCTGATTTTTTAGAGCAGGAGAGGGAGGTTAGGACTAAGATTAAAGACATGAGTAGTTTTAGAAGTGTTTTTTTGTTCATTTGTATCTCCAAGTTGCAGGGTGTATTTTGGCAGATAATTTGGATTAGGACAAAGGGGGTGCTTGTTAGAGTAATAGAGTATTTCAGAGAGATATGATTAATTCATCTATAGATGTATATAAAAAAAGAAGGCATGCAATCGAAAGTAACCGTGAGGGATAAATTAAAAAAATTATCCGAACCTCAATGCATGACAAAAAAACGCACCTCCTGCTCCTACGTGGGGTTTGGAGCAGGAGGCTGTCGTTCTCTGCGCCTCTTCAGAAAACGACTGCGTTTTTAAGAAAAGTGTCTCGCTAAATTCAATTTTTTACATCCTTTCTGAAATTTAGAGAGCACAGGGTTTTAAAAAAACAGCATTAGTTTAAGACAGAAGAGCGTCTGCGACGTCTTCTGTTTTGCTTCTTCCTGCTTTTCCTTTTGGCTGGTGCAACAAACAGATTTCGAGCAGCCTCGATTCCGTCCTGCTCAAGAACTCGAAAAAATTCAACTGGGTCGACTCGTTTTGAGCCTCCCATTTTCACTCCCGTTGGTGTAGATGCTCGAAATCTGACTTTAAAGTCAGAAAAGAACAAGCACCCATCGTGTCGCCGGGTTTCGTGCCCAGCGATAATTCCTTCACACCTGTGGAAGCAGTTGATTGCCTTTTGCAACAACATAAATCAAAACTCCATAACTAATTGTTATGCCAATCTCCAGATCGGCAGTTCGTAATCACACAAAAAAACCTCAATCTCTCCCAAACAAAAGGAGAAACCTTAGAATCTTTGCATGCCGCTCGAAAAGTCAAAAAACAAACCTCTCGAGAAGAATGCAAAGATATAAAAGTTCTGGCTTGAGTGAACATCAATTCAGAACTTTTTAACTTCTACCCAAAACAAATTTTTTTTATAAACTAGTAAATAAACTAGAGATTTAATTATATCAAATATGATATCTTAAGAAAGCGTGGTCGTAAAAAATAAGTGAAAATAGAAGTGACAAACAATCTTAAAAGTCAATTAAATAAGCTAGATAAAGCATTAATGTGATTCTAAAGGATAATTAAATTAATAGTTTATATTTTCTTTGTCTGTAAAGTCGTTTTTATAAAGAAAATCTGTCATTCAAACAAAGCTTCAATATCATCCGCGCTCTTCGGAATAAAGTAGCTTAAATTCTTGCCCCCAGTTTTAGTAACTAAAATATTATCCTCAATTCTAATTCCAGAAACTGGAAATTTTTTAATGGCTTTTGCAAAATAAATTCCTGGTTCGATTGTAATTAACATTCCAGCTTTAAGGCTTGCATTTGGGCCATTTCTTATTTTACCTATGTCGTGAGTGTCAATGCCAAGGGAGTGGCCAATACTGTGTGGAAAAAATTTTCTAAAAGCGCCAGATTTTAAGTTTGAACTAAGGCTTCCCTTTAGTAATTTAAAATCTATTAAGCCTTGAATAATGACTTTTGCAGCAGCTTCGTAAATAGTTTTTACCTTAACTCCTGCCTTTACTTTCCTAATTGCTGCAATTTGAGCTTCAAGAACTACATTATATAAGTCTTTTTGAAGTGGGGTAAATTTGCCGCTTACAGGAAAAGTTCTTGAAATATCAGCGCAATACATATTATGGCGCGCTCCGTAGTCAAGTAGGAACATTTCGCCTTTTTTTAGAGTTCGACTGTAGTGTTCATAATGAAGAGTTGCAGCAGATGGGCCACTTGCAGGAATGCAATTAAACGCCTGTGTTGCTCCTCTTAATTTGAATTCATATTCAAGGCGAGCAGCAATATGAGCTTCTTTTGTTCCAGGCTTTAACATAGGAATAGTTTTTAGCAAGCTATCCCATGTGATTTTAAGAGCTTCTTTCGTTTCTTTAATTTCGTATGGCTCTTTTATTAAACGAAGTGGACCCATGATTTCTTCTGTGTAAATAACTTTTTCAGGAAGCCTTCTTCTTGCTTCAATTGGAATATTTAGAATTTTTTCTCCAACGTACCAAGCAGTTTCATTTTTAACATTTTGTAGAAAAAGAGTTTGTACTCCAAGCATTGCATCTAAAAAGGCTTCAATTGAATGATGTCTTTTATAAATTACCAATTCGGCACCAATGTTTTTAGCAAGAGTTTTAAAGTTTTCAGTTTTTCCTTCCCATAACTCCATAATAGGATTTTTTTCAGGGGCAAATAAAATGACAGAATTTTTTTTAGTATTAATTAAGAGCGCTAAGTGCTTTGCGTGAGATCCTGTTAAATAATAGAAATCGCTATCTTGATTGTAGTCATTGTATTGATAACGATCTTTTAGAGTAGGGGATGCGCTTGTGACAAAAAAAGCTGATTCCTTATCAAACGTTTTTAGTTTTTTAAGTACTTTCCCAATTCTTTTTTTATGATTAGCTTTCATAAAATTATCCTACAAGCCCTCATCTTCTATGGCAATACGCTTGCTGAGGTAGAATGCTTATTTTAGTAATCTTCATTATCATAAGCAGTTATGTAATGCTAGTAGAATGACATTGCATGTAGATAGTAATATAGAAAGCTTAAATTTATCAGAAGGAGCATTGCCAGTATTAGATTCTGGATTTTCTGCTTTAGCTATGATTTCACTTTTATCGTTTATTGTAAAAAAAGTTTTTGAGTTATCTAAACTTTAAAGTTTTTTGACTTAAACTGATTCTTTGACTTAGTTTAAGGTATGTTTAAAAAGAAATACCAAATTCCGAGTGAGCTTATTCAAAATGACTATGAGCATGTTCATCATGCTGACACTGTTAGATTACTCGAAACTTCAAGAATTGATTTATTTAAAGCTATGGGTAAAACCCTAGAGGATTACTTTGCAAATGGAATTTTGATAGTAGTCTACGATCTTCAAATTACATACAAACGAGAGCTTTTTGAAGGAGAAATTGAAGTGATTTGCTCAAATGGAATAGTCCAAGGAAAGAGTATATTTATAGATCAAGAAATCAAAAACCAAAAAGGTAAAACTGCTGTTCAAGCTAAAATAGAGCTTAAAATGGTATCTACAGACACAAAAAGGTCAATTGAGCCATCTCAGAGCTTTTTAGAGCTCTTAAAAGGGGCAACTACTTGACATTCTTAATAATGTCTTGTAATTTCTCCTGACTATGAAAGACAATACACATCCAGATTATTATGAAACTGAAGTTACTTGTGGGGGCTGCAATAATTCCTTTATGCTCAAATCAACAAGTGAAAAACTAAACGTTAACGTTTGTTATAACTGTCACCCATTCTATACAGGAACTCAAAAGCACTTAGATACTGCAGGAAGAGTTGATAAGTTTAAGCAGAAGTATGCTAAATTTATGGATAAAAAGGACGCATAGACAATCTACCTAAAAGAACTTTTAATGTTTAAGCGAGTTCTAAAGTTAATTTTTTCGTTAATATTTTTTTCATTAATTCTATCTTGTAATAAAATAGTTGATACTAACTTAAGTCCTGGTCAACCTGCCCCAGCATTTAAGCTTCAAGACTTAAGTGGAAAAATTCACCAGCTTTCAGATTATAAAGGTAAAGTTGTAGTACTAAATTTCTGGGCATCTTGGTGTGGGCCGTGTATTCAAGAAATGCCTGCTTTATCAGAGTTGCAAAAAAATTATGCTGATAAAGGCTTAAAAGTAATAAGCATAGCTGTTGACGATCAAAAGGAAACGCTTCTTGACGTTAAGACAAAAGTAAATATAGATTTTCCGGTTCTACTTGACTCAAAGTCTGAAATTAAGAATAAGTATAAAATTTCTGGTTTTCCTGAGACGTTTATCATTAATAGGGAAGGGAAGTTAGTGCTTTTTAACGATCCTGAAAATGGTTTAAGGCTTAAAATTATTGGACCTAGGAATTGGCGTAGTGATAGAATAAAAGAAGAGTTAGAAAATTTGTTATGAAGCAATCACTAATATTTTTGTTGACAGCTGCTTTTATTGTTTTATTTATTCAAATAAAGTGTTTTATATTTGCTGAGCCAGTTATATTTGCTAAGCCTTATTTATATTTAGTTTTTAGTCTTTTTCCTCTACTTCTTTCTGGAATTGCAATATTTATAGGGTATAAACAAGAAATACCTAGACTTAAGTTAGCATTTTTAAATTTTTCTTATTTTTCCTCAATAATTATTTTAGTTTTTAACGTCCTTTATTATTTTGGATTTTTTGAACTTTCTTCTGATTTTGATAAATTTTTAGTTGCACTTAGCCCTTTGTTTTCTTTGTGTATTGGATTAACTGCATTTGCAATCGCTTATTTTGCGTTTTTTTTCTCAAGAGAGGTAAAATAGCTCTATCTATTTAAGATTGCAGTTCTTCAATAAAAAACTAACGATATTGCTGTTATGATGTAAGTTCGCTAACTTAGTAAGTCATATGATTCCACAAATAATAAATCTTGGCCCAATTCCAATCAATAGCTTTGGTCTTTGTGTAGCTCTTGCAATTCTAGCTGGAATTTATCGCTTACAAATGAGCTTTAAGTTGAATGGAATTAATCCAGGTCTTGCTGAAAAATATGTTTTCACTGCAGGAATTGTAGGACTTCTTGGAGCAAGAATTCTTTTCTTAATTGATCATTATTCTGAAATCAAAGACTATTTTTTTGAAGCTGTTTTTGCATCTGCTGGATTTGTTTTCTTTGGTGGTTTTATTTTAAGCACAATAGTTTTAATTCTAATGTCACGATACGATAAAATTCCTTTAGCTAAATTTCTTGATTCCCTAGGTCCAACTTTAGCTATTGGATATTTAATTGGTAGATTAGGATGTCAACTCGCTGGAGATGGAGATTACGGAATTGTAACAGAAAGCATATTTGGAATGTCTTATAAAACTGGAGTTATTGCGACAGCTCCTGGAGTTCTAGCTTTTCCAACTCCTTTTTACGAATCAACAATGTTTGTTGTTATTTTGTACTTTCTAACATTAATTGAGACGAAAGCTAATTGGCAAAAACCTTACAAAAGATTTGCTATGTATTTAATCTTAATTTCAATAGAACGTTTTTTGATAGAATTTTTAAGAATAAATCCGAAACTTTTACAAGGGCTCAGTGAAGCGCAGCTTATTTCTATTGTTATTCTCTTTATAGGAGCGTTTTTAATATGGTTTTCTGGTCGAAATAAGTCTTCTGTAACTTAATTTTTATCTAAAATTTATGGTAAAATACTAGCATGATTGATTGCGAAAAATGCGGAAGGGGAGAAGAGCAGATAAATCGCTGTGTTAGGAAAGATTGTCAATTTAAAGTTTGCAAGTTAAAAAAAAGTTTTAATTATGACGGTTTACTTTTAGTTGGCACTGGCTCGCTCATACTTTTTGGTTTTGCATACTTTCCATTCTTTTCTAATTTAGAATCGGAAACATTTCTTAAAGCAACGTTTTCTCTTTTGATGTTGAGTATTGGAATTTTACTTGCAATTGTTCTTTGTATTGTAGGCTATTTTGCTTTAGCTTCTAGAAGAGTCTCTATTATTGACAAAAGCAATGGGAATTCTTGGCTACTTCAAAAGTTTAGAGGTGTAGTGCTCAAATTAAGGGCAGTGAATGATATTAAAAGATATGATGTAAAAGCGATTCCAAAAAAAAGTAATTCCATACTTGAGGATAAATTAAAAGATCAGGATTTTTCGATTCTTGCAGGATTAAATGACCTGCTTAAGTTAGAGTTGTTAAAGTGTTTTTTAGCAAATGAATATATCTCAATTGGCCAACGTCTAGAAACAGCTTTAAATCATAAAATACTAATTTTTAAGCCAAGTGAGAATTTAAAGAATAAGAATGTCGATTTAAATCAATTTCAAAGAGAATTAATTTATTTTACAGAAAATTGGGAAGCGCATAAGAAATTTTATCAATCTCCAATGGGTCCAAGAATAGTTGATTTTATTGAACATGGACGGTTGAATTTAGGTTCTAAGATTATTGGTGTTTCAAATGAAGCAAAAGAAAGGTTAAGAGAAAGTGTTTTATATAACTTTTTTGTTGATGCTGTTTTCTTTGCAAAAGAGGAAGAAGAAAAAGTTAAGGCGGAACTTTTATCATGGATTTCTCCAAAAAACTTACGAATTGCCTCAGCTGTCTCTGTGATTTTATTTTTCTCAATTTTTAGATATGGAAAGCATGTAAATCGAGTTTTTGAAGCTAAACGGCATATTGAAACTGCGCATAGGGGAGTTAAGGAATTTACGGGATATACAAAAAATGTAGTTAAGGATTTTGTGTCGGAGCGCGAACTTTCAATAGACAGTTGGGAAGAAGATTTTAATAAACTTATTAAAAATGGAAGTGAAGTTGGAAGACTAAAAGCTTTGAAGCTTATCGGTCAATTTCAAAATTATTCAGAAAAAACTTTAAGAAAAATAGAATATAGTCTTGAGTATGATGTTAGTCCTAAAGTTAGGCGTGAAGCTGCTAAAATTTTAGGAAGTATAACTCAAAACTCGAATTTCAAAATTGATTCTAAAATCAAAGTTCTGAAAAAAGCTATAAGAGATAAAGATAGAGAAACTCGTTTGGCTGCTATTGAGTCTTTAGGTAGATATGAAGAAAATGCAAATTCAGCGGTAGAAGATTTAACAGAGATTATAATGACGAAAGAAGGAGAATTAAGAGAGAAAGCCTTTGGAAGCTTGTTAAAAATAAATCCTCAGAGTGCAGAAAGTCTTTTAAGTATACATGGAGAGAGGCTTGGCTTAAAGATTCCTTAGTAGTGTATTGTTTAGTTTAAATATTTTTGTTGAATTTTATAGATACCTTATGTTATTTTTTAAGAGATTACATGATTTTTATCCAAAATTCCGGTTCTAAGTATTTAGCTATCTAGTTTTCTTAGACTCCAAAAAGTTTTAGAGGAAACGATTAGTAAGTTGTAAAATGCTATGAAAAAGTCTGCGAAAAAGTCTGCTGATTTACAAAGTAGGAGGGCGTTTCTTAAGGGAACTTCTCTCGGCCTGGCTGGCGGCCTGGCTGGAGTTTTAGCTACTCATGCATTCCCTGATTTTAATGAAAATACGGAATTATCTAATGCTAAGCATCACAATGAAGTTGAGATAGATAGTGCAAGGAGAGCATTTCAAGCAATAAAAGAAAATATTTTTAGAGTTTCCTTTATTAACAAGAAAACTAAGGAAATTAGATTTGGTCACTGCTTTGCAGTTAATCTTAATGAGCATGAATTAGGCAGTGAATTTTCGACTAATAAGTTAATATTAGTAACAGCTAGACACGTAGTTGACTTAATTAAGACTAGTGGAGGTAGTTTTGAAATTGTACATAGAGTGCATGATGAAAATAACAAAAGAGCCTATGGGTGGAGATTTAAAAAAGGGAAATTTTTTCTTAGCCAAGCATATGATCTAGCTGTTATAGAGCTTGATAGAAGAAGAGTAGAATCTCATGCTAAAAAACAGTTTACTGGCCTAGAAGTTAGCGTTGCTGATGTTGAGCTTAGCTCAAATGAGCCTCTTTATAGAGTTAGTTATAGAGGCGTTCAAGCTTATGCAAACTTTCATACAGCCAACTTTCATCATATCGGTAAGTATGAACCAAAAAATTCCGAGAGTTGGCGCCTAAAATATGGAGTTGATGAGGATTTTATACACAGTTCAGATTTTGTAACTTCTGGCTCTTCTGGTTCTCCAATTGTTTCCGTCCATAACTCTAAAGTCTTGGTTTCTGGAGTATTGTCTGCAAATGTAGAAGTTGAGCATGGAATCAAAAGGAATATAAGCACTACAGGATCTCAGCTTATGAGTTTTTTAGTTAAATCTGGCTTTGTAGCTAAGCAATAATACATCTGATGCTTTTTTAATAGCTATCATTTAAGATTACGCTGTCTGCATCTGCGTGTCGCAATATTGACCGATAACGTTACCTAACGGACAT
>CALJRW010000010.1 GCA_937976335.1 uncultured bacterium
AAAATGTTTCTAAAGTTCTTTATAGCATTAAAAATCAGTTCATCCTTCACTCCCAATTTAATTAAAATAGCAAAAACTTCTTTTCGTCTTTCCTGAAGCAAGCTTTGTGTTTGAGAGGCAAAGGATCTATTACCTTTTCTGCCTAAAGCTCGTATATCTTTCTTGTTTTCTTCTAAAATATTTTTTAGTCTTTTAATAGATTTTGCATATGTTCTTTTAATACTTTTTTCCGTAACACCTTCTGAAGGCGCTATCCGAAATACCGTATTAATATTTTTACTTCCATTTGCAGTCGCATCTTCTATTCGCTTAACTAATTCACGAATAATAAAATCTGATTTATATGCTACCTCTCTAAGCTCTTTTCTAGATTCTTGAATTTCTAATGCTAATACTTGTTCAGTTTCTCTATCAACTATTGAGGAACTAGCAATTTTTGCAAAAAAAGCAAGATCAGAATCTTGATTAAATCCATCATAAACTTCATCACTATTAAAAGAAGATTTTTCTTCAGAACTTTTACTATCTGAGATATCTCCATCTGTTTTTGAAGAGGTAGTCTCTAATGCCGTTTCTTCTAATAATTCATCTACATCAAACAAAGCAAAATCTTTGTCATCTAGTCTTAAATCTTTTGTTATCTTCTTGCAGGTCGCCTACTACCTTATTTATTGAAACTCGATCACCTAAAGGACTTACTACACTCATAAATTGCTACTACATCAAAAATCATGCCTATCTGTAACGACTCCAACTGGGAAGTGCTATTTAACAAGTATAATATTTTTTTTATCTTACTCAAATTTTTTTTCAAATCCTTAGAATATGATAGCTCTAACTATTTTCTGACTTCTTTTGTACCAAAACACCTTATTTTTTCTCCACTTTGTCAAAATCAATAAACCCTTAAAGTACGTAATAGCCCTAAAAATTGAGCTTTTTTTTGCTTAGCTATTAAAAGTGGATTACAATGAATACATTATGACAACAACTTCTATACAAAAAACTATTGCTGTCGGAGCTGCTATTTTAGGTTCTATGATTGCTTCAGCTGGCTGTAACAGCAAGTCCTCTTTAGATTCTAGCCTTCCTGCTAATCCTATAAATATAGATGATAAGAGTAATTCAACTTCGACTAAAAAAGAGATGGAAGATTCGAAAAACCAAAATTTTAGAGAAAGTTTTTTTAATGCGCAGAAAGGTTCTTCGCAAACAATAACTGAACAATACCTATTTGATTCATCACAAAACAACTATGGAGATACTGGAACTCTTGACGTCAACAAACAGGACCTTACAATATATGGCGTTGAACTTGTTGAAGAAGAGAATCCATTAAGTATCAAGCAAAGAAGCAATTCTTTTTCTAATGCTTCTTTCTAAAACTATATATATACTGAAGGAAATTGAAAATTTCCGAAAGTCTCCCGGAGGGAAGATAAGATATACCCGTCAAAACTAGGCTAAGACCGATCAGGTCTTAGACAGAAAGTGGAAAAACTAAATGACGACGGGTATATAGAAAGTCCAAAAAGTAGTTTCCGAAAAATTCTTTCTTAACTAAACAATTTTAGCTTTAGGCTATTTCTTCTTAGCTGCTTTCCGCTCCTCAACTTCTTTAATAACTTGCTCAGTTACATTTCTTGGACATGGCTCATAGTGAAGAAATTCCATAGAAAATTGACCACGACCAGAAGTCATAGTTCTCAGATTCCCAATATAACTAAACATTTCCCCTAAAGGAACTTGTGCATGAATTTTGGCACCAGTCATTCCAGTTTCTTGAGATTTAATAACACCACGACGTCTATTTAAATCTCCTATAACATCACCAAGATATTCTTCAGGAGCATAAACATCTACTTTCATAATAGGCTCAAGTAACTGTGGTCCAGCACTTGGAAAATGTTCTCTATAAGCTCCTTTTGCAGCAAGTTCAAAAGCAATAGCAGAAGAATCAACTGCATGAAATTGCCCATCAGTAAGCTCCACTCTAACATCAATACAAGGATAGCCAGCTAAAACTCCTGAATCTAAACTCATTTTAAATCCCTTCTCGATTGCAGGCCAGAATTCTTTAGGAATATTTCCACCTTTAATAGTTGATTCAAATTGATACCCACTACCTGGCTCACCAGGCTCAATAATAAAATCAATTTTACCAAACTGTCCTGAACCACCAGATTGTTTTTTATGAGTATAAGACTGCTCTAAGCGTTTAGTTATAGTTTCTCGATACGCAACTTGCGGAGCCCCTACTTCACACTCAACACCGTGAGTTCGCTTAAGAATATCAATTTTAATATCAAGATGTAGCTCGCCCATTCCTTTTAAAATAGTTTCACCACTTTCTTGATCAGACTCAACTCGGAAAGATGGATCTTCTGAAATCATTTTACCAAGAGCTATACCCATCTTATCAGCTTGCACTTTATCTTTAGGAGAAACTGCAATGGAGATAACTGGATCTGGAAAAACCATTGGCTCAAGCGTTGCTGGATTATTTGGATCTGCCAAAGTATGACCAGTCTTAACTTCTTTCATACCAAGAACCGCTACAATATCTCCAGCAGTTGCCTCTTCAAGTTCTACTCGATTATCTGCATGCATTTCAACAATTCGACCAATTCTTTCTTTCTTACCAGTGAATGTATTTAAAACACTAGTTCCTTTAGAAATTTTACCAGAATAAATTCTTATAAATGTAAGAGCACCATACTTATCATCCATAATCTTAAATGCTAAGGCTCTAAGAGGCTTACTTGGATCAACTAAAGCAACTTCCCCAGTTGCATTTCCTTCCAAATCAATTTCTGGCTGAGGAGTAACTTCAGTCGGGTTTGGAAGATAATCAACAACCGCATTTAGAACTAATTGAACTCCCTTGTTCTTAAAAGCGGAACCACAATAAGTTGGGAAAAACTCTCTACTGATCGTTCCTTTTCTTATGCAAGACTTAAGAACTTCATCACTTGGCTGTTCACCTTCAAGGTAAGCTTCCATAGCAGTATCGTCCATTTCCAAAGCAGTTTCTACAAGCATTTCTCTGTACTTTTCAACATCATCAAGCATGTCAGCAGGAGGATCTTCTTGAACAAACTTAGTAGGATCTCCTGAATCATCCCAGATCCAAGCTTTTCTTGTAATTAAGTCAACTACACCTTTAAACTCTCCCTCTTCACCAATAGGCAAAACCATGATTAAAGTTTTTGCTCCGAGAACCTTGTTAACTTGTTCACACACTCTATAAAAATTTGCTCCAACCCTATCAAGTTTATTAACAAAAATTATTCGAGCAACTTCAGACTCATTTGCGTAACGCCAGTTTGTTTCTGATTGAGGCTCCACTCCACCAGATCCACAAAAAACTCCGATTCCTCCATCAAGAACTTTTAAACTTCTATAAACTTCAATAGTGAAATCAACGTGTCCAGGAGTATCAATAATATTCAAACGATGATTGTCCCATGTACAACTAGTTGCTGCAGACTGAATTGTAATACCTCTTTCCCTCTCTTGGTCCATAAAATCAGTGGTAGCCTCACCATCATGCACCTCTCCAATCTTATGGATTTTACCAGTTAAACTAAGAATCCTCTCAGTAGTAGTAGTTTTACCCGCATCAACATGTGCGAAAATTCCGATATTTCTATATAAATCAAGATCCGTAGCCACAATAACTCTCTAAAAAATAAGTAAAATTTAATAAATAACAAACGTTTTGGGCAAGAGTATACATGACTATTGAGTCTAAAGCGAGTGGTTAGCATCAAAGAATTTCGTATATGGTCAACGATTTTAAGTTTTTCCTAAAAACTTAAAATTTTTTGGTGCTGAGTGAGGCTTTGTCTTTAGCCAAATCAAAGCAGTATTAACACATAACTAAAACACAAAGTTTAGGCAAAGACGTTTAGCCTTTGACAAAAAAACGGAAAAACCTAATGTGTATTCATAAGCTTATAAGTCAACATCTCAGCTCTTTCAGTTAAGCAATTCTTAAGACATGTCTTCTGAGATATCCGAACTAGCAGGACCTGTAAGAGGCCTGCCATGGCGATATCCAATTACCGAAGATTTTTCTAACGATGTAGTCCTTACAACAGCACAACTTTCACTTGCAGCATAAAAACGATCGTCACTTGCTTGAATAAGAAATTGAACCTCTTTACCATCATTTCCAATTGCATTCGGATAAAGAGAGCTATCAAGAGTATGATATGTTTGATCAGGGAGATCGCTTCTTCTCTTTTTTTGTTTCGCACCAATCCAGTAAGTAACAGACGTCAGGGCACCTTCATGCTCATTATCAACAGACACAGAATCAATGTTTGGTTTTTCTATCCTGATGGCTAAAACACTCTTTACATTAGAGTTATTTTGACCCTCTACAAAACTATATAAGGCATTTAATTTTAAAGTTACAGCACGCACGGATATGCGCGAAACATCAAGTTCGGAGGATTCTAGATCTTTTTGCCAAAGTTTGTCAGGATCTTTAACTTCAATCTCTCTAATGCTTCCATCTAAACCTAAAACTACTGCTTTAGTTGACACAAATACGGGCGAAATTTCAGTCTGATTTATTGCTATAGAACCCATAATTTTATTTTTCCATTAAAATATTAAATATCATTTAGCTTATTTTAATAAATTTCACTGATCTACTCAAATCTATAACTAAGAAATATTAAAAGAATTGAAGATATAGTTATCCTAAAAAGTAATTTCCGAATAATTCTTTCTTGAAAAAGTTTACCCATATACCGACGCTACGAGGCAAAACGTCCCACGCCACCAAAGCTATTTGGGGCAGGTCCTTTTTCATGTAAGTTGTTGATTTTATGATAACTATTTATTTCCTCAGCATCTTTCGCTAAGGCTACAGAAAATTAGGCAGGATACATAGAAAGCCCCCAACAACCCCACCTAAAATCAACGATAAAATTCAGGCACTCTAAGTGACATCACTAGTGTCCCGTTAAAATCATCTAGAATCCACTTAGTGAATTGAAATAACTGAAGAATTAGTCTTTTTTGATTGTCCGCCATCTGAAATTGAAAAATCCGATATTGTCATCTTTAAATTTAAAGAGGAGACAATA
>CALJRW010000011.1 GCA_937976335.1 uncultured bacterium
GTAATTTCCGAATAACTCTTTCTTGAAAACCTTCGGTTTCCTTGTAAGTTATTGATTTTGGGATAACTATTTGTTCTCCCTCCGGGGGTATAGAAAGTCCAAAAAGCTCTTTTTCGGAAATTACTTTTTGGACTTTCTATAGATTAAAACCCTTAGAAGGTTCTACAAAGGGAAAAAGTGTCAAAAACTGACGTTAAAATTAATCAAGATAAAGAAGCTGTAGCTAGTCCTTTAGCAGAGCGGAAAACTCCATCTGTAAATTTAGAAGAAATCAGAAGAGAGAATTTAGAAAAATTAGAAAATACTGAAATATTTAGACCAACGAAAGAAACAAGAACTCAAGTACTTGTATCAGCCAGCGCAAGACTTCAACAAATAAATAACGATAGAGACAACGCTGGAATGGCTGAAGTTTCGTTTAAAGCTGAAGAAGATAGGAGAAAAAAAAGAGAATGGATTTATAGTTTATTAGCTAGACTAAAGGCCAAGGTTTCGCCTCAAGCAATGACAGAACTAGCAGAGTTTATAAAAAATAAATATGCAAATAGTCCGGAAAATATTGCTGCCTTAACAAGCAATTTAAAAGATCTTGATAATATGCTTGAAGGAAAGTATTCAAGCACTCTGCATAATGGGAATCTTTCTTCTTATGAAATTTCTCCAGAAGAATTGCTTGATGAGTTTCAGAAAATAACAAAAGATTTTGATAAAAGAGTTTCAATAAAAAATTTTCTAAGTGAATTTGAAGAAAGACCAGTTGTAGCAATTTCTAAGTTAAAAAAGAATAATGCTCAAGAGGTTGAACAGTTTAAAAAATTATTTCAAGAAGCAAGAGGGTTAAGTCTTGCAAGTTATATTAACAATAATTTAGAAGTAAATTCTGATATTCCAATTCAAACAGAAACAGGGTTAAAAACCTTTACTGAGCTTACAAGAGAGATTTGTTTAAAATTGTTAAATAATGAAGCTCTGAGTGGAAAAGAAGAGGAAACCTATCTTTCAATTAAATGTACAGTTTTTGCGAAAAATTATTCAAAAGAAGTTGTAGAAGGTAATTTTGTAGAATCTTCTCCAGAAATTCAAAATTTAATCAATCAAAGAGAAAATTGGTTGAGAGATATAGCTTCATTACTTGGTCAAACGGTTGCTACAATGTGTAGAAAAAATATTGAACAAACTCAAAAATTAATTATACAACAAAGCGCAATAAATTCTTATCACCAAAAATCTCAAGAAATTGGTCGTCTAAGGACCCCTCTTGTTCTAAAGCCTGAAAAAGAAAAAGAAAGATTAAGAGAATTAGAAAGTGTAATAAATAAAAGGGAGGAATTAAAAAGTATAATTGCTGAAAAATATCCTGCTAGTTTAAAAGCTTTATCTGAAGTAGAACAAAATGCAGAAAATATTGGAATGGATGAGTATAAACGTGCTGAGATTGCAGCAGACCAAATTTGGAGAGGCACAGATGGAAGAATGTTTTGGGGTGCAGATGAAGAGTTGGTTTTAAGTAGTTTAGAGAATAAAAGTCCTGAAGAGTTAAAACTTATTAGAAAAATAATAGATCAAAAACATGATGTAAATTTAAGAGAAGTCCTAAAGAGAAGATTGAAAGAAAAAGATTTGCTAGCTGCATTAAATCTTTTAGATGGTAGACAAACTAAAGAAGAAGTAAGTTTGGATATTAAAGACTATGCAAGCTTAATAGCAAAACAAGTACAGCAAAGCAATATTCCAGAAGCTGAGTTAGGAAAGTTAATTGAACAAATTGTAGTAAATCCATTAACCCTAGAAGTTGATTTTCAAAAAAGAAAAGAATTACTTTTTGAATTAAATAAAATACTCTCTCCTACTGGAGATTCTTTTCTTAAATTTTTAAAAGACAGATATAGTGGAAAAGGTTCCGCATATGAATGGATGAATACTCTTCTTAACGATAATTCAAAAGATGCATATATCAAAGCGTCTGTTTACAAATTAGACTACGCAACTGCAGGCGCGCAAACAAACGAAAGTCTTATTAGAGAAACTTTTTCTATTTCTCAAAGCATTTTAAGAGTTGAGGATTCTAAAGTAAGAAACGATTTATTAGCAAAGCATAAAAATTTTCGCGAAAGTGTTGAGAAAGTTTTTAATGACACATTTAGAGATGAAAAAATTGGATTTTTTACAAGAAAAGATAAAACTTTAGATAACGTTTTAAGTAACGATCTAAATTTAACTGAATTAACATCTATAAGAGAGTTAAAAAAATCTGGATTTTTAAATTCGCTATACCAAATAAGAGAATGCTTTGGATCTTCTTGGGATACTACAGATGAGGAAAGAATTAAAACAATTTTAGCTAATATGTCTTTTGAACAGATTGAAGCTTTAAAATCAGATTATAAAACTACATTTAAGAAAACTCTAGATAGCGATATAAATGCAGAAATTACAGAAGATTCTAAGCATTGGGTTGATATTAGTTTACTTCTCAATGGTAATCCTCATTCATACTCTCCAAGTGTTGAATCTGTAAATAAAATTGCAGAGATGATTAAACTCAGACATAGATATGATAGACGTGGCTTGGATTTTCTTACAGATATCAGAATGAATACAGGAAAAGAGCTTGATGAAATAAACAGGTTAGCAGGAGATTTATCAAATAAATTTACTCAAGATGGTAAAGTTACAAGAGAAGAATATCAACAGCTGTTAGGTTTATACGACAGAGCATTTTTAACGGCTGATAGTTTTAGAATTGAAAAAGAGGCATTTAAAGAAACTTGTAAAGATATTGGTACGGGAGTTGTTGCAATTGGAGGGGCAATTGCTATTACTGGTGCAACTGGAGGTACGTTTTGGTTAGTGGTTGGTGCAACAGGTGGTGCTATTTTAGTTCAAAGATCAGCTACTGGAGTTATGTTTGATTGGACAAATTATGGAGGAGCAGAGTTTGCGACAGATGCAGCACTTGCTGGGCTTGAAGCAATTACACTTCCAATTGGAGCAGGGTTTGGAGAAAAAGCTATTGCTCCAATGGCTAAAAAAGCTTTTCAAAAAGCTGCTGAAGAGGGGCTTGAAATAACAATGTTTGAAGGTGCTGAAAAAGCCGTTAGAAAGGTAGCCGCAAAAGAAATTAGAGAGAGACTTCTTAAAGAAGGCTTAGATCAAGTAACGAAAGAATCGCTCGAGAGGCAGGTTTTAGAAATTGGAGAAAGTTTATTATCTCAATCGTTAAAAACAAGAGTTGTCTCAAGCTCAGTAAGAGCAGGTATAGATGGTTCAGTTAGTGCTGGAATGGTAGGTGCTGGTAAAACTGCAATGTATGAAACAACTTGGGAAAATGGAGTACCTGAAGGAATTAAAAAAATCGGGGAAGTTTCAAGCCAATATGCAATCTCTGGTTTTACAGGAGGTTTAGTACTAGGTGGAGCTTTAGGAATGTTTAAACCTAAACCTTTAATTTTAGGACGTGAACTAAGTAAAAGTGAATGTGAAAAATTAACAAGTAAAAAGGGTTTAAAAGTAAGAAGTAGAATCCGAAGTTATAGAGCTAGTATGACTGCTAATGCTGTGGAAGAACTAATAGCTGAAAAAGGTTTCGTTTGTGTTTCTGATGTTATAAATGCTTCACAAAAATTAAAACCGGCAGGTTTGATTTCTAAATTGCGTACAAGGCTTGCTGTAATGTTACCAGGTAATGTTTGGAGTCCTGAACAGATTGATAATTTTTTAGCATTATACAAGGAAGGTAAGTTAAGCAAGTTTGATATAGATTCTCTTTATGGAAAGAACAATAGTATTACAATAAGGAAAGGTTTTGGAGGAGAAGATTTTGAAGAAGCATTGATCAATCCATCAAATCCTACTAAACCTTCTATAGATAGAGGATCGTCAAATTCGAATCAACCTTTTGCTGGTTTAGATCCAGATTTTGATGGCCCTCTTTACACAAAAGAAAGAAAATTAACAAAATTAGGAGAAGAGCAGCTTGGCTCGCGTAGTAAATCTGTAAATTTAGAGGTAGATCCTCAAAAACCTAAGATAGATACAGAATCTCTTGAACGAGTAGAACGTTTAGTAGATCCTTTAAGTGCAAATTTAAAATCAGCTAGAAATGTAGAAGAAAACCCAGGTTCTGGAGGAGGTGTCTTTGATAGAGTTAGTGAAGGAGGAGGTGAAAGTTATCAACCGCAAATTGAAGGGAGGACAGATACTGAAAAAGTTAAATCTTTAACAAGTGGAAGCAAGAATATCTCTGAAGAACTAGATGAGCTTGATGTTCATTTAGAAGTTGCTAGAGACGTAGATGGAGGAAGAAGTGAGCTTGTAAATGGGAGTATAAGTGAAGAAGCTGATGAATTTGATTACGCTATCGATGTAGCAAGACGAGTAGAAAGTGAAGAGGGGGAATATGTTTCTTTAGCTGAGAGACAATCAAGATATTATGATTATGAACCAGAGCCCGAAGTTCCTAATATAGTAAAAGAAAAAACAACTGCTACTGATTCTACTGATGTTAATCAAGCTATAGAAATAGAATCAGAAGTTCCTCAAAGTGGAGGAAGCTCAGAAACTAGTGAAATTTCTGAAATAAATAAAACTAGTCAGCCAGTTAGGAAATATACAAATGAAAGTGCCGAAACTGAAACAAATTTTGAACCTCAGCTTGAACTTAAGCCTAGTAGTGAAAAAATAACTGGAACTGCACTAATGGATTCACCAAGAGATATTGGAATTGAATCTAAGAACGATTTAGGATTTAAGCCTCCAAGTGAAACTTTTGAGCCTTTAAGTGAGAATTTACGTTCTGATTTTGATTATCATTCTAGTTCTGAAGTTGAACAAGTAGTTCCTAGGAGAGAAAAAACTCAAGATGGAATTTTAAAAAGAAAGCAAAAAAGTATAAGTCAGTTAGAAAAGGAGGCAGATGGTAGAATAAGAGGGTTTTATAAACAAAAAGCCACTGATTTTATCGATAGTAAAGCAAAAGAGTATATTAAAGATAAAGCTGCTAAATCAATTAGAGGGAAAGCGACAATAATGCCTGAACTAGAAAGAGTTAACGAAACTCTTATTCCTAAAGCAAAAGAAGTAGAGTTTGGTCGTGTAAAACCAAAATTAAAACCAAGACTTAAGCCCCTTTTAGATGTTCAAGAAGCAAAAATTCTTGAATCTTCAATTGCTTCTAATATTTTAACAAGGCAAGCAAATTTAGAGCAATTATATAACTTAAGAAGAGAAGAATTATTATCTAGGCAAGAGCTCTTAAATTATTTTGTTCATGAAAATACAAAAACTAAACAAGAGCAGAAAGTCAAAAATGCTAAAAGAACTAGAAATGATTATTATGATACTTTTCATTCTAGTATGATAAAAGAGGAAGAAAAGAAAAAGAAAAGAAAGGAAGAGAAATTAAGATTGAAAGAATTAGCTATAAGTCCTTATGTTATTGATCCCTTTAAAATTATTGCTGATGAAGGTGCAAATTGGGAATGGAAAGAGATAGATGATGTTATGGTGTTAGTTTGGAAGGGGGCCTAAGGATTAAGATTTTTATGTATTAGTTTTTTACTGAGGATTGTAACCTGCTTTCTATACCCCTGGAGGGAACAAATAGTTATCCCAAAATCAAGAATTTACAAAGAAGCTTGGGATTTGAGTTTTGGATAAGAAGTGTTTCGAAAAAGATAAAGACTTTGTTAAAATACCTATTATCAATTTTCTGTTCTGAGTTCTCAGTTTCCAGAAAATTTTCTATGTATAACTCTATTTTTATGTAATATTAGTTCTTATGACTCCATACAGACCCAGTAGAGACTTTGGAATTGTACAAGTTGCACACGAGGAGCTGAAACGACTTATAGAGCCTCGACTTGAAGCTTCTATTCAGTGTGAACGTGATAAACACTTTCATGAAATATATCACTCTTTAGATAAATTTATTGAATCTTATCCGACAAGAGATTCTAGAATTGCATTAATAGAAAATTTGCAAACTGATCAAGCTAATTTTAGACGAGTGACGGAAAGAGTAGAATTATTCCTTTCAGAATTTTTCCCTGAAATATCAAGAGATTTTTTTGGTACGGAAAAAACATCATTAGAACAACAATTAGATATAGATGAACTTTTTGAAGAAAGTGATTGATTTGTAAATTATAGAAAGTCCAAAAAAGAGTTTTTTGGACTTTCTATACTCCCAGAGAGATAACTATATCTTTCTTAACTTCTAATTATAACAATTAATAACCAAATCCGGATAATCAGTTGCATCAAGAGTTGCAGCAGCAGCTAACTTCTTAATTCTTCTAATAATTCTCTTCCTTCTTTTGAGAGCTAGAGGACTAGATCTATCAGTTCTAATCCTACATCTATTTCTTAGAACTTTAAGAGCAGTGTTTTTTAAATTATCTAAATTTTCTGTAATTCTATCAGTCAAATCTCTTGATGTATTTATTTCACATTGAGAGTTAAAACCTTCACATGCATTTGATTCGACCCGAATAAGACTATTCCAAACATCTGTCCAAATGTTTAGATAAAAAGTATGACCTTGGTTTAGTAAACTATTTAATTGAGTTCTTCTTAGGTCAGGGCAAATACCTAGTTTTGCTAGTCTAGTACGAACTTTTGAACCTACTCTTGCATTTTGTAAAATACTTCCAGCAGAGCCATCCATATTTAATATAAGCTCTGTTAAATTACGTTCACCACATGTACCGTTGCAAAAACTTCTTGGACAATCATCGTCACTTGCGTTTGGATCTCTTTCTCCTGGATCAATTGCTCCATTAAAATTAGGATCTTCATCGCCATCGCTGGCACTACCATTATCTGTATCGTTTGAATTTGGGTTTGTAGTAGAAGTTGGATCTGCATCAGCTACGAAAATACTTATATCTGTTCCAAGATATGCTGTTGCTGAGCAGGGAGTTATACCAGGGGAAATAGGAGTTATAGCTCCAATTTCTGTTCCATCTAAAATTCCGTCACCGTCAGTATCAAATAAAATTGGATTAGTAAAAGAAGCGTTGATTTCGTCTCCATCAGAAATTCCATCATCATCTGAATCTGCATCTAGTGGGTCAGTTATTAAACCGTCGGCGCCTACGTTAACTTCTTCAAAGTCATCTAAGCCATCAGCATCGGTATCAGCATCGCAAATGGACGTACCATTAACAGATTCAATTAAATCGTCTATACCATCACCGTCTGTGTCTGTTGTAAAGATGCAAGTAATGTCTTCAATTACATCAGCAGTTGTGAGTGAACCCGTAGTGGTAGGGCAGGCATGATCTGCAATGCTTGGAGTTATTGTATATGCGATATTTGGGTCTAAACAATCAATCGTATATTCTCCTAAGGCATTTGTACTAACAGTCGTAAAGGGAAGGCCATTTTCTAAGACATCAATAGAAACCCCATTTATTGGTTGATTTAAATTATTTTCTATTGTTCCGGTAATTTTGAATCCAGATTTATATTCTAATGTTAATAAAGCATCAGTAGTGCTAGCGACTGTTCCGCCAGCTGCTTCGCTACTTAATGCGACAGTTATTTCATCATCTACAACAAGATTTTCTAGTAAAACAGAAAGTGTACTAGAAGAGCGAGCATGGCCGGTATCGTTTCGTATATAATGAGTCTTTGTAGCTGCTCCGGATATGTTAACTCCATTTTTTTGAATACTTACAATTGGATTTTGTCTGATTGTTCCACTAACAGTCTCAAGTGCATCACTGTAAGTTAAAAGATAATCGCCATCATGCAGTACTTTAATTTTTTCTGTATCAGTATGATCGAATATTGTAGCGTCTATGAAGCGATCAGTTCCCCAATCTACAATATCATTTGCATTCCAGTTCGTTCCTCCACTTAGTAGACTTGAACTTCTAGATGAAACAGCGATTGTAGGGTCTATTTTTTGAATATATACTGAACCAAACGTCCCTCCCTGCACGTTAACAATTGTAGTATTTGAAGAATCAGATTGTGTAGTTAATGTTAATATTTCAGACGGATTTGTTGTTTCAATAAGGCCAAACCAATGTATTGAAGAATGTTCATGAGCATCATCTGGGATTTGACCTCCAGCATCATGATCGTTTTCATCCTGTCTAATATAACCTTGTCTAGCAGATGCACCTGGTATTGATACACCATTTAAAAAAGCTTCCATTCTAACACTTACACGTCTAGTTGTTGCAGTTTCATTAATATCAATGACTCTTAATGGTAAATTAAAATAAACAAGATAAAATCCAGGGTCATCGATAACTACTTCTTCAGGATTGGCAGTTGTGCTAAACCCTGTATCTGCCCTGTCGGCGGCAAGCCATTCAAGAGGATGTGCTGCTTGATTTAAATCAGTTCCTAAAGCATCTGTAGTACGCATTGTTTTAGAAGAAAAGACAGTTTCGCTTGCAGGTACAAATTCAGCATAAAGACTAATGTTTCCATCAGCCGTTACTTCTCCAGATCCAACATCAGAAGTTTGAACAGTTCTTAATTCGATTTCATCTCCAACGCTAAGGTCTGTTAGAAGAACTGCAATATGACCAGAAGATTCTTCATGTCCACCCGCTCCTCGTGTATAAGTTGATTCACCAATGCCAATATCGCTTGGAGCTCCATTTAGATAAAGTTGAGTTCTGATTGTTAGCCGCTGTCCACTGGATTGAATTGGAATAGTTGCAGAAAAAAAATAGTCACCAGCAGTCTCTATAGTTAATTTATCAGAACTTGTTTGAGAAAAATAATCTGAATCTAAATCTGCAGATATCCAGTTGATAGGTAGTGGAGTAGCTGGATTTAGTCTGTTTGGAGTAAGTAAGTCTGTTGTGCCAGTGCCTTGTAAAAAAGCAGTTCTTCTTGGATTTGCAAAAGAAGTTTCAGTAAAAATTAGGAAAAAAACTGCAAAAGCTATGAGAGCAAATTTATTAAATTTCATATTAAAACCTTAAAAAATATCTTTGTGAATACAGCTGCTTAGACAATTTTAGAAGAAAAATGCATAGATCTCAATAATATAAATCTTTTAACTCTAATTAAGTTTTTATTTTTAATGTTTGAATAAACTCAAGAAATTCACAAGGTTTTTTGAAATTTTGTTGTAAGTGAGTGCTAGTAGTTAGTAAGTATACTCATGGGAATTGAAAATTTCCATGACCCCCCCCGGAGGGAAAGCAAGAAATAGTCACCGATTTTGAGTTTTTCCTAAAAACTTAAAAATTTTTGGTGATGAGTGAGACTTTGGCTTTAGCCAAATCGAACCAATAAAACCGCATATACTAAAACACAAAATTTAGGCAAAGACGTTTAGTCTTTGACAAA
>CALJRW010000012.1 GCA_937976335.1 uncultured bacterium
AACTGTTAGTTATTTACATCTGTAACTGTATTCGACAATTTCTCTGATTTAGTTCTTTAGTTTCGTAATTCTTTCTTTATTTCTTTTTAACTCTCTCTATTCTTTCTGCTTTTTCTTGATTCGAGTTAGGGGGGACTAATTTGAAAGACTCTCTCAATTCTTTATGATTTTTCTCTTGTTGAGTTAGGGGGTACTAATTTGAAAAGTAATTTGAAAAACATGATTTGTGGTATAGCAGAATGCTTGTAAGTGGATGTTTAAATTAGATAAAATCTTTGCCGACTACATTTGTCCCCCCTAACTCGAAACCAGAATAATCTGAAAGAAGTGAGATTCTTCGAGCTGATTAAGTTTCACAATTTTTCTTTTTTGCAGTAGTTATGGGAGTACTAAGTTTTAAACTTCAAGTAGATATAAAAATCCTCATATTTTACAAGTACTTAAAGCTCTGCTATAACTGTCTCTAAACCACACCTTAGGCGAGTCTTGGTGCAGCTAAGCTGTCGATATTTTTAGAGTTTTTCTAAAGCGCTTTTGGGAGGAATAACTAAGACGGAGATAAAAATTGGAAGACAATACAAAAAATCCTGAGAATTCAGGTAGTGAAGAAATAGCTGCTGAAGTAGCAAGTGAAACAGTAACAAAAACTGTTGCAAAACCTGAAACAAACACCGACAAACTAGTAGAGCCTAAGATGCCTTATGAAAAGGTTCCAATTGAGCTTAGAAGCTTAATTGAAGCTGGTGCACATTTTGGCCATAAAACAGAAAAATGGAATCCAAAGATGGCTCAGTATATCTTTGGTGAAAAAAATGGAGTTCATATCATTAACTTAGATAGAACTCTAGAGCTTTGGGGAAATGCACGTAAGTATATAGTAGATGTTACTTCTCGAGGTGGTACTATTCTTTTCGTTGGAACAAAACAACAAGCTAGTGGATTAGTCGCAGAAGCTGCAAAGAGATGTGATTCTCCGTTTGTTAATAAAAGATGGCTTGGTGGGACTCTTAGTAATTTTGAAACCATCAAAAATTCAATTAGACGAATGAATAAACTTGAAGAGCTTCATAAGAAATCTGAAGGAGTTGATGCTGAATACAAGATTGGTAAAAAGGAAAGACTTTTAATATCAAAAGATTTAGCAAAACTTGATAATAACTTAGGTGGAATTAGACATATGAAAAAAATTCCTGATGTTATTTTCATTTTTGACATTAAGAAAGAATCAATAGCGGTTAAAGAATCAAATAAGCTTCATATCCCTGTTATTGCACTCGTGGATACTAATGTTAACCCAGCTCCTGTTTCTTATCCTATTCCTTCAAATGATGATGCTTTTAAGGCTATAAAACTCTTTGCCAATGGAGTTGCTGATGCTGTTCTAGAAGGGAAAATGCAGCATAAGGTTAATAAAAGTAAAATTGAGAAAGAAAGACAGGATAAAAGAAATAAAGCTAAGGCTAAAAAAGAAGCTGAATTAGGAGCAGCGGAAGCTGCAGCTGCTAGTTCAGCTAGTGCATAAGTTAAAAATTTTAGGAGAGAAAAAGATGAGCGTAACAGCAAGTGATGTAAAGGCTTTAAGAGAAAAAACTGGAGCTGGAATGATGGACTGCAAGAAGGCTTTAGCTGAAGCAGGAGGGGATTTAGATAAGGCAATTGAAGTTTTAAGAAAAATGGGACTAAAAGATATCAGCAAAAGAGAAGGGAAAGTTGCTGCTGAAGGAACAGTTGGTCTTTATTCTCATGCAGGTGGTCAAGTTTGTGCGATGGTTGAGCTAAATTGTGAGACTGACTTTGTTGCTAGAGGAGAAGATTTTAAAGAAGCTGCTAGAGGAATTGCAATGCATGTTGCAGCAATGTCTCCAAGTTTTTTAAATAGTTCTGAAGTTCCTCAAGAAATTCTTGATAAAGAGAAAGAGATAATTCTAGAGACTCTTAATGAGAATCAAAAGAAAGAAGGCGTTGTCGAAAAAATTCTTGACGGTAAAATTAAAAAATACTTTGAAGAGAATGTTTTGCTCAATCAGCTCTACATTAAAGATGATTCTGGAAAAAATACAGTTGAAGATATTATAAAAGAACTTAGCACAAAGTGTGGAGAAAAAGTTAGCCTTAGAAGATTCTCTAGATTCGGAGTAGGTGAAGGAATAGAGAAAAAAGAAGAAAATTTCATTGAAGAAGTTGCTTCTACTCTGGGGGGTAACTAAAAAATGTCTACAGGCCCAGCGTATAAAAGAATCCTTTTAAAATTAAGTGGAGAAATATTAGCTGGGCCTGAGAAAAGTGGAATTAGTGCAAAGGTTATAAATACCATAGCTCAAGAAATTAAGAGCGTTACTTCTCTAGGCGTAGAATTAGGTGTTGTCATAGGTGGAGGAAATATCTTTAGAGGTGTTCAAGCTGGTGCTCAGGGAATGGATAGGACTTCTGGTGATTATATGGGAATGCTTGCTACAGCAATGAATGCATTAGCTTTGCAAGATATTTTAGAACAAAATGGAGTTCCTTCACGAGTAATGACTGCAATTGAGATGAGAGAAATTGCAGAACCTTATATTAAAAGACGCGCTACTAGACATCTAGAAAAAGGAAGAGTTGTTATCTTTGCTTGCGGAACTGGAAACCCATACTTTACTACTGACACTGCAGCTAGCCTACGCGCTATGGAAGTCCATGCTGAAATACTTCTAAAGGGAACGAAAGTTAATGGTATTTTTGATAAAGATCCAGAACAATTTGATGATGCTAAGCCTTTTGAGCAATTAAGCTTTATGGAAGTTTTAAACAAAGAGCTCAAAGTTATGGATGCTGCTGCAATATCACTTTGTATGGACAATGATTTACCACTGAAAGTTTTTGATATAGGCATTGAAGGCAATCTTAAAAGGATTGTTTTAGGAGAGAAAGTGGGAACTACAGTTTCAAAAAATGGAGGATAATATGGAAGACGTTATTAAAGATTTTGAAATTAAATGTAAGACTAGCATAGAAGCATTTGAAGCTGACTTAAATGGGATGAGAACCGGCAGAGCTTCGACTGGTCTTATTGAAAATATCATGGTTGATTATCATGGTAGTTCAGTTCCACTAAAACAGTTAGGGCTAATAAATGCACCAGAAGCACGTCAACTTACAGTTCAAGTATATGACGCAAGTGCGACAGAAATGGTCCAAAAAGCAATCTCAATGTCTGATTTAGGTTTAAATCCTTCAAGTGAAGGAAATTTAATCAGAATTACTATTCCAGCTTTAACTGAAGAGCGAAGAGCAGTTCTTGTTAGGTCTTTAAAAGAATCTGCTGAGAAATATAAAACTTCGATTCGTGGACATAGACAAAAATGTAACGATCTTATTAAAAAAATGGAAAAAGATAAGGAAGTATCAAGTGATGATGCCAAAAAAATTAAAGACAATGTACAGAAAGTTACTGATAAGTATACCGAGCAAGTAACAACTATTTTTTCCGCTAAAGAAAAAGAAATGATGGAAGTCTAAGCTTTAATAAATTCACAATGACTTCTTATAGCTCAAACAAGAAAACCTTAAATCATGTTGCGCTTATCATGGATGGTAACGGAAGATGGGCTAAGTCAAAAAACTTATCGAGATTTGATGGGCATAAAGAAGGAGCCAAAACGGTAAAAAAAATTGTCGAAGCAGCTAGAAGAGAAGGGCTTAGTTATTTAACATTATTTGCATTTTCAAATGAAAATTGGGGAAGGCCTGAAACGGAAGTGAAAAATTTATTTACACTTTTCTCTGATTATATAAGTTCTGAAAAAGATAATTTAATAAGTAATAAAATTCGATTGAGAATTGTTGGAAGGTTAAGTATGCTTCCAAGCGATCTTCAAAAAATAATCGAATCAATAAACTCATATTCTGACGAAAAAAGTGAAATGGATTTGATTTTAGCAATATCTTATGGTGGAAGGGAAGAGATTGAAGATGCAGTAAAGGAGCTCGCAAAGGATATCAAATCAGGTGAAATTAATTGTGAAGATATTAATCAAGAAAAAATTAAATCATATATGTATGCTCCTGATTTGCCAGATCCAGATCTATTAATTAGAACTAGTGGCGAAGCTAGAATTTCAAATTTTTTACTTTGGCAACTAGCTTATACAGAAATTTGTATTGTTCCTGAGATGTGGCCTGATTTTTCAGTTGAATCATTTGTTGAGTGTTTAAGAAATTTTTCTAACAGAAAAAGAAAATATGGTCTTACTGAAGAGCAGATAAACGAAAGGATTTAATGGAAATTTCAGCAAATTTAAAAAAAAGAATATTCACGGCTGTTATTCTTAAAATAATAGTGCTTTTGATTGGATATTTTCTCTTAGTTACTGGACTTGTGACTAAGGGATTACTAGTAGTGTGCGCTTTGTTGACCCTTGTTTCTTGCTTTGAATTTGTAAATATTGTCTCAGCAAACTTTATTAGAAAAATAACCTACGCTTTACTTTTACTTAGTCCGCTATTTTTTACAATTTATCTTTTCTGGGAAAATCTTCCATTCGAAAAAACCTTAAAGATTAATTTATCAATTCTTTTACTTACTCTGGTTTGTACTTCACTTTTAGCAATTTTAATTGGTAAAGATGAGAAAGATCAGTCAAAACAAATAAGTATAGATCTTTTTATTGGCATTGTTGGAATCTTTTTAGGTCTACTGTCCTTAATTAACATAGCAACTTTTGATAGAGCTTTATTCTATCTTCTTTGGTTAATCTTAGTAGTTAGTTTTAATGATTCAGGTGCATATTTCATTGGAAAAGCTTTTTCTGGTGGTGCCATTGCAAAGTATATTTCTCCTAATAAAACCCTACACGGAAGTTTAGGTGGTTTTCTAATGGGAATAATAATAGGAGTAGCAACCTCTCCTTTAGTTTTTCATAGTTTTAATTTAAAGAATTCTTTCCTACTCTCAATTTTAATTATTCTAGCTTCACAAATTGGCGATCTGTTAATTTCTTTACTTAAAAGAATTCATGATAAAAAAGATACAGGTAAAATATTTCCAGGACATGGTGGATTGCTCGACAGAATTGACGGAATATTGCTACCTGCAGTTGTTTTATATATCTTTTTAATAAATATTTAATGCTATTACCGATTCCAAGCACTGCTAAGAAAACAAGAATTGAAGGAAAAATTCCTTTGATTATTTTAGGTTCTACGGGGTCGATCGGAAAAAATACATTAAATATATTAGAACAAAATAGAAACGATTTTGAACTTATAGGCTTATCTGCCAATTCTAATTTTAAGCTTTTTGCTGAACAAGTTAATAAATTTAAACCAAAGTATGCAGTGCTTGCAAATGAAAATTTTTCAAAAGAACTCTTGAATCTTGTAAGTTCTCAAACGAAATTAACTTTTGGTGAAAATGCGCTAGTTGAATTATCTCAAAATGAAGAAGCAACTACTGTTGTTGCTGGCATAGTTGGCTTTCAAGGACTAAAAACGGTTCTTACTGCTTTAGAATCAGGAAAGAGGGTGTGTTTGGCTAACAAGGAAAGTATTGTTTCAGGTAGAAATTTAGTAGAGAGTTCGCTTAAAAAAGGCCAGGGAGAAATCATCCCTGTAGATAGCGAGCATTCTGCAATTTTTCAGTGTATTCAAGGTCTTAATCATAAAACTGATATTCTCAATTTAATTATTACCGCTTCTGGTGGCCCGTTTTTTGGAAAAACAAAGGAGTATTTAAGAAATGTACAACCGAAAGACGCATTAAATCATCCTAATTGGAGCATGGGTAAGAAAGTGACAATAGACTCAGCAACTCTTTTTAATAAGGGTTTAGAGTTAATTGAAGCTTCATATTTATTTGATATTCCTGAGGAAAGAATTAAGGTTCATATACACCCTCAAAGTATAGTGCATAGCATGGTAGAAACAGTCGATGGTTCAAGTATTGCACAGTTAGGAATACCTGATATGAAGGTTCCAATTGCATATTCACTCTCTTATCCTGAGAAAAGATTTGTTAATGTTGAATCACACATAGATCTATTAAAGCAAAGTAAGCTTGATTTCTTTGCTGTAGATAGCGAAACTTTTCCTTCTATTGAACTTTCAAGAGAAGCTTTAAGAACTGGTGGTTCTGCAACTTGTGTACTAAACTCATCGAACGAGTTTGTAGTTGAAGATTTTCTAGCAGGTAAGATTTCTTTTTTAGATATTTTTTCTAAAGTAGAAAATGCATTTAACAAATTCTCTCAAACTAAAACAAGTTCATACAATGAGTTATTAGAACTTCATGGAGAGATTGAAAAATTTATTAAAGCGTGAGATATGGAAACAATATTAATTAAAGCCTTTCAAATTTTTGCAGGCCTTTTAGGCCTAAGTGTTCTTGTGTTCGTTCATGAATTAGGACACTTTTTATTAGCAAAATGGAACAATGTAGGTGTTTTAGAATTTTCAATTGGTTTCGGAAAAACTATTTGGCAAAAAAAGATAAATGGAACTAGATATGCATTAAGGCTAATACCCTTAGGTGGATTTGTAAGAATGGTTGGAGACGATCCTAGAATGCTCGATCCTGAAACTAAGGAAGATTCAGAGAGAAATTTACTTGAACCAGTATATGAACCTGAAGATAAAGATGAGGAAGCGCTGTTAAATGATGAAAGTAAGTGGTTTTTAAAGAAAGGATATTTTGCAAAAGCCTCTATAGTAATTGCAGGTCCGCTTTTTAATGTGATTTTTGCCTGGTTATTAGCATTTTCAATGTTTTTTATTTCAGGAGCTCACGAACCAAGTGACGAGCCTGTTGTTGGGAAATTAATACCTGGCATGCCAGCCGAAGCAGCAGGCCTAAAAGCGGGGGACAGAATTCTAGCAATTGATGGAAAGGCAGTAAGCGCTTTTAGTGAGATGTCTCAAATAGTTAAAAATTCAAATGAAAAAGAATTAGACATTGATTTACAAAGAGGGGAAGAAAAATTAAATGTTATTCTAAAACCAAGGCTTGAAGATAAAGAAATGGCTTTGCTTGAAGATAGAGAAAGAAGGCTTTTAGTTGGAATTACAGTAGCACCTTCTGAAAAAGTAGTTAAGTTAAGCCTCTCTGAAACTTTTAAAACTACTAATAGATTGTTGTATTATGTGACTAGTAAAACACTTAAGAGTTTGTATCTTTTAGTGAGAGGAGATATCTCTGCTAAAAATATAAGCGGACCTATTGAAATAATTGGCCAAGTTGGAAAATCAACAAGTGAAGGTTTAGGACAGACGTCATTTTTATTAATTTTCCTAAGTCTTACTTTAGCTATTATGAACTTATTGCCTATTCCAGTTCTTGATGGTGGACATTTATTGTTTTTTACTATCGAAGCGATAAAAGGTTCTCCAATGAGTTTAAAAACTCAAAGTTATGCCAATCAGGTAGGTCTAGTATTACTTCTAGCATTAATGATTTTTGCAGTTGGAAATGACATATTTAAAATTTTTCGAGTTTTTAGTTAGATTATAGATGATCCTTTCTATAGATACTTCCTCTCCTAATGCCCATGTTGCTTTGCACCATTCTGGCAGTTTTTATGGAGCAACTTCAAAAGATTCATTCTCACATTGTGAATCTCTAAATTCTCTCTTAAAAGAAGTACTTTATGAAGCAAAAGCAGATTTAAGTTTACTAAAAACTATTCTTATTGGAGCAGGTCCAGGATCTTTTACTGGGCTTAGAATAGGCTACAGTTTTGCTCTTGGTTTGAAAGATGCAAGCTCTGCTAAAATTTATTCCATTTCTACTTTTCAGGCATATGGGAATTACGAACATAAAACTCAAAAAAATCGTCTCGTTTGTTCTGACGCAAGACGTGAAGAAGTTTTTTTTAATATATATAAACCGAAAAATGCTGAACCTGTGTATGAAGATATTTTTATTATTAAAAAAGATGCTATTGAAGCAGAGATTGAAAAAAATAATTTTGAGGCAATCGATATTGATTATTTTGATATTGACGGTTGTTTAAATAAAAAAACAAAAACTTTTGTTAGCTCAAATATAGCTTTGGATTTAATTTCTTTTTATCTAAAATACAGCACAAAGGATTTTAACTTTGAAAATCCTAAATACACCCGCAAGGTGCAAGCTCTTAAGCTAAGTGACCGAAAAAACAAAGAAAAAAGCTGTTGACAAAATATTAAAAAACAGCATAATAGTCTTTAAGTTGGTGCCTATAATACCAAGATGCCCTGTTAGTAAGGCTGTTCCTTAGTTCTTTTTTAATTAGCAATCATGCTGGTAAAACTAATCGATATATAGCTTAGGCAGGTGTATAATTTATAACCGAATTTGTAGAACTATAAGAATATAATTTTTTATCTTTAAGGTACTATTTTTAGGATACTTTTTTTAGGTCGCCTTTTTTAATTTACCTTTTTATTTTAACTAAACATTTAAGAGAGAAAAGAATGTCAAAAGAAAATGCCGTATTAAGTAAAGATGGCGTACTAAACCTTAATGAACTAAAGAGAACACCTCCTGAAAAGCTTGTTACTTTAGCATCACAATTTGAAATAGAGGCTGCCGGATCTTTAAGAAGGCAAGATTTAATATTTAGCATACTTACTGCGCAAGCTGATGCTGGAAGTATCTATGCTGAAGGAGTTCTAGAATGTCTCCCAGATGGTTTTGGTTTTTTACGTTCTCCTGACTACAATTACTTACCTGGCTCTGATGATATATACGTATCGCCTGCACAAATAAGAAGATTTGGTCTTAGAACTGGAGATACTGTTAAAGGTCAAATTAGACCACCGCGTCAAAAAGAAGGGGAAAGATATTTTGCTCTTCTTAAAGTTAATTCTGTTAACTTTGATTCTGTTGAAGTTTTAAAGAAGAAAATTCATTTTGATAATCTTACAGCTCTTTATCCAGATGAAAAGCTTAAGCTAGAAACAAAGGATAGCAATATGTCAACTCGAGTTGTTGATTTATTTGCTCCAATTGGTAAAGGACAACGTGCGTTAATTGTTGCACAACCCAAAACAGGAAAAACGATTCTTTTAAAAGAATTGGCTAATGCAATTACTGAAAATCATCCTGAAGTTGTTTTACTAGTTCTTTTAATTGATGAAAGACCTGAAGAAGTTACTGATATGCAACGTTCTGTTAAGGGTGAAGTTGTTAGCTCAACATTTGATGAACCGGCTACAAGACACGTACAAGTTGCTGAAATGGTGATTGAAAAAGCAAAACGTTTAGTTGAGCACGGAAAGGATGTTGTCATTCTTCTTGATTCAATTACGCGTTTAGCAAGAGCCTATAACACTGTGGTTCCACCAAGTGGAAAAATTCTTTCAGGTGGTGTTGATTCAAATGCACTACATAAACCTAAGCGTTTCTTTGGTGCAGCTAGAAATATTGAGCATGGTGGAAGTTTAACTATCGTAGGAACTGCTCTAATCGATACTGGCTCTAAGATGGATGAGGTTATCTTTGAAGAGTTTAAAGGTACAGGAAATATGGAACTTGCTCTAGACAGAAAACTTGTTGAGAAACGTATTTATCCTGCAATTGATTTGAATAAATCTGGAACTCGAAAAGAAGAGCTGTTAATTGAAGATGCAACTCTTCAAAAAATTTGGTTACTTAGAAAAGTTCTTAATCCTTTAAGCCAGATTGAAGCTATGGAATGGCTTAAGGGTAAAATGAATGGGACTAAGACTAATGAAGAGTTTTTCAATATGATGAAAGGCTAAAAAATGGCGTAGTTTTTTTTCGAATCTTGAAGTATTTTAAAATTCCGTCCTCCTCGTAGTACTGAAGTACAGCTCAGAGTTTGACAGTTTGAAATATTTTGACCTTCGAAAAAATCTGCACGATTTTTAAAGATAGTTATCCCAAAAAGTAATTTCCGAATAATTCTTTCTTGAAAACCTTCGGTTTCCTTGTAAGTTATTGATTTTGGGATAACTATTTGTTGCCCCTTCGGGGATATAGAAAGTCAAAAAAGCTTTTTTTAGGAAATTACTTTTTGGACTTTCTATAAATAATTTTTAAATAAACGAGTAGTAGAGCAATAAATTTTCTTAATCAAGATTCTCAGAAACTATCTCAGAAGCAATAATAGTAGCAATTGGCGCAAAAAGAACACCTCCAAAAATTATTAACATTAGTACCCAATAAATTGCTCCTAAGGTTAATACAGAAAAAAAATTACTTTTAAGTATAGAAACTCTTTTGGAAAAACTTAATCCTAGTGTAGCAAAAGGACTGTCAAATGCAGTTATGCCTAAAATAAACATGCTTATAATTATACTTATAAAGCTTAATATTGGGAAAAACCCCAGAATTAGGGCACTAAACTCAAAGACGATTACCAAAAAAATTAAAACTATATCTGTTGTTATACTTTTTACTAAATGACTTTTTCTCTCTCTTACCTCTAAAAACTTCTCAGATTTTAACCCTAAAACATAGGTTGATATTTTTTCCAAAAAAACACTTCCAATTACCAGTACAAGAAGCAGAGCTAATAAACTAGAAAAAAGAAAAGTGAAGATATAGACAAGTGGGCTATCTATAAATTCAAGCCATGCAGGAAGGTAATAGTCAAAAAAATCTTCAAAAAACTCTTTTTTTTGCAAAATTAAAAATAATGTTATAAAAAAACTGAGTACACCTATTAGCCATGGAGCTACACAGAGGTATAAAAGCTTAGGAGATCTAAGTATTTGAAAAACAGCTTTAAATAGTAATTTTGGAACTCTTAGAATTTGCATATGAAAGAAATTTTTTATTACACAAAAGACTTAATAACTTCAACAAAAATCAAAGAATTGCTTAAAAATGAAAGTTATCAACTTTCTAAGATAAAAGCTAATACGAATCTTACTGACATCCCAGAAGACGCAATTATTTTCCTAGATCTCAGCGCTGAAGGTGTTTTTGAATATTATAATTCAATAAAATCTAGAAAAGAAACGAGATTTATAGCTTTTTATTCACATGTCCAAAAAGAGCTCTACGAGAGGGCTTCTGAATGTGGAATCAGGGAGATAATTCCAAGATCTAAGTTCTTTACTAAGCTTTCCGGTGGCTCAATCTCTTCGTTTTTAAGTATTTGAAAATACAGTAATCTGGAGTAGTACGCTCAGTTTTTCAAATACTTTAAAGCCTCGACCTTGAGCAGTCTGAACTCTTAGGTTATTTGTAGGTATTTCAAATAACTTATTGTAATTATGTGATTTTCTGTCCTATTATTTGCCTATGTCAAGAAAACATAAAGAACGTGGCTTAGGCAATATAACCTTAATTTTTTTGGCTGTAGTTGTTGGTCTTATAATCTATATTTCATCTGTTGTATTGCCTATCTTTTACTATTATTTTGAATTCCAAGGGCAGCTTGACAGCATTGCTGATAAAGTAAAGGTTTATAGCTTAGAAGAGTTAAAGAAGAAAATCACTTATCATATTAATAAACTTGAAATGCCGTTCACTTATGACGATATGAGCGTTAGAAGAAGAGGAAAGAATCTTGAATTTAAAATATCTTATAAAGAACCTGTATACCTTTACTTTTTCGACAAAGAGTATAAAGTTCATGTGTTTCATTTTACAGTCAAATCGAGTGGAGCTGTAGAGTAATTTAATATGTTTTTGGAGCATTTAGAGTGACAGATAAAGAATTTGATTTATTTCTTGTAGCAAATCCTATTGTGGATATTTTGATAAATGTTGAAGAAGCTAAGCTTGCTGAGTTAGGGTTAGTTAAAGGAAGTTATAATCCATTAGAACTTAAAGATTTAGAAAACTTAACCAATGAATTCAAGAATTATGAACAAGAGATAGTTAGTGGGGGCTCTAACGCTAACGCTGCATTTGCTGCAGCTAATTTGGGTACTAAAATATTTTTTACTGGAGCTGTAGGAAAAGATGGACTAGGGGCTCATTACACCAAGGAACTTGAGAAGTTTGGTATTTCTCATAATATGGTTAAATTAGACGACACAACAGGAACATGCATTAGTTTAATTACTCCTGACTCACAAAGAACTATGTGTACATATTTAGGGGCTTCCAATTTGCTCAGTTTAGATAATTTTGAACAAGAGCCTATAAAAAAATCAACATGGGCACTGCATGAAGGTTATTTGTTAGCAAATGATTACACTAATGAATATTTATTAAAGGTTCATGATGTTGCAAAAGATTCAGGAACAAAGATTGCTTTTGCTTTATCTGCGGAGTTTATTGTTGATAATTATAGAGAACAAGTAGAAGATTTAATTAAAGGAACAGATTTGCTCTTTGCGAGTGAGGAAGAAGCTCTAGCTTTAGCAAAAACTGATGACGTAAAACTTGCTTTAGAAACTATCTCAAAAGACTGTAAACATATAGTTATTACAACAGGGGAAAAAGGCTCACTTGTTTTTTATAATGATGAAATTGTTGAAGTACCTGCTTTTAATTCAAACCCTGTTGATACAACTGGAGCAGGAGATATTTTTTGTGGAATTTACATACATAGCTATCTCAATAAAAATGATATTAGAAGCTCATCCAAATACGCAAACTACTGTGCTTCTAAAATAGTAGAGCAAATAGGTGCCAGATATAGTGGAGATGTAAAGGATCTCTGGGAGCAATCTCAAAACGCGTAAGTATCAGAAAATGACATTAAGTAAAAATAAACATAAAAATTTATTTCCTATTGTAGACGCAATGATTGATTCTGCGGTTGAGGATATAGAAGATAAAATAACCTGCTTTAAAGGCTGCAGTCATTGTTGTCATCTATTAGTTGAAGTCTCTTGGGAAGAAGCTGAAATGCTGGTTGAGTTTATTAAAACACAAGCAAAAGAAAAACAAGTCGAATATATTTCTAAAAATAAAGAAGCTGCAGTTTATGCTAGAGAAATTTTTTCTAAAAGAAGAACTTCGCATGTTTTTATGAAACCTACAAAAGAAGAATTCTCAATTCCTGAAGCTGTTTATGATGATTATTTTGATAGCGAAAATAGACCCTGTCCGTTTCTTGCAAATGAAGGAATTTGTTCTGCATATGAATATAGACCTACGTCTTGTAGGCTGCATATGGTGACTTCTGATCCTAAATTTTGTTCAAGAGAGTCTTTTGAAAGCGATGACTTTTGTGTGCCTGATAGAATTGATGAGCTAAAAGAAGAGGCGGCGCCTGTAATATGTTCTGTCGAGTTTGATGGAAGGTGGGGGCAAATGGCTATTATGGTTGAGGCAGTTCTTAAGCAAAATGGAATGCTTTAGTTTTTAATTAAGAGTGTAAAATCTTATAGTTTTTCTGAAATCTGAATCATTTCAAGAAATTGTTCAGACTTAACACTTGCACTTCCAACTAAAACTCCAGAAACGCTTTCAACTTCAAGAATGCTTTTTAAGTTATCTGGCTTAACGCTACCACCATATAATACTGGAAGATCTTTATCTAAAAAATTAAGCACAAATTCGTGCGAATTTTTAATGTCTTCAATCTTAGCTGTTTTTCCAGTTCCAATTGCCCAGACTGGCTCATAAGCAATGATTAAATCTTTTCCGAAAGACTCTAAATTTTCTTTAGCAAATTCTAACTGTCTTGAAAGAACTTCTTCAGTTTTATTAGAATCTCTTTCTTCTTGACTTTCTCCTACGCAAAGAATGACAGAAATTTCGTTTTTTAAACAAAAAGAAAGTTTTTTTCTTATAATTTCTTCGCTTTCACTAAATATATGTCTTCTTTCTGAATGACCTAACAATGTAATGGAGCAATTAAAATCTTTTAGTGCTTTAACCGAAGTTTCGCCAGTAAAAGCACCTGCTTCTTCAAAATAAAGATTTTGTGAAGCAAGCCTAACATTATGACTATCTTTCAACGCGCTACTAACTTGACCTAAATAAGTAGGTGAGGGTGCTAGAACAACAGACGTCTTTGATAGACTAGAAGATGCTTCTTTTATAGAGCTCGCGAGCTTTACTGAACTCGCTAAGTCTAAATACATCTTCCAATTTCCAGCTATAATATTTTTCTTCAAAATTTTTATTCCTAAAGTGAACTAGCAACCATTTTACAAACGTCAACCATTCTATTAGAAAATCCTACTTCATTATCGTACCAAGCTAGAACTTTTACTAGTTTGTTATCAATGACCATTGTGCTTAATGCATCAATAGTAGCCGAATTTTTATTTCCAACGTAGTCAGTTGATACAAGTGGTTCTTCAGAATATCCAAGAATTGACGCTAGTGAATTTTCACTAGCTTTTTTGAAAGCTCTGTTTACTTCTTCTTTTGTTGCTTCACGCTCTAATTCTACAACAAAATCAACCATAGAGACGTTTGACGTAGGAACCCTTACTGCAAATCCATCAACCTTACCTAAAAGCTCAGGTATAACAAGGCCTAAAGCCTTAGCTGCTCCTGTAGTGGTTGGGATCATTGACATAGCCGCAGCTCTAGCACGTCTTAAATCAGAATGAGGTAAGTCAAGAATTTTTTGATCGTTAGTGTAAGAATGAGTTGTAGTCATTAATCCTCGAGTTATTCCAAAGTTTTCTAAAATAACTTTGGCTACAGGCGCTAAACAATTTGTCGTGCATGATGCACAGCTAAGGATGTTATGCTCACTTGCATTATAAACTTCAGAGTTAACACCAAAAGCAATTGTGGTGTCAGGATCAGGAGAAGGCGCGGAAATTAAAACTTTCTTCGCACCTGCTTCAAGATGCCAACTTGCTTTTTCATTAGTCCTAAAAACCCCAGTACACTCAAGAACTATATCAACACCTTTATCTCCCCATGCTAATTTTTTAGGATCGCGTTCAGAAGAAATAGGAATCTTAACTCCGTTTATAGTAATAGAATCTTCGCCAGCAGTTACTTCGCCATTAAATTTTCCATGAACAGAATCATATTTAACTAAATGTGCTAGGGTTTTAGCATCTGTTAAGTCGTTAATTTGCTTTATTGTTATATTTTCAGGATTCCCTGTTTCAAATATTCTTCTAAGTACAATTCTACCGATTCTTCCAAAGCCATTAATACCAATGTTGATAGACATAATTTATTCTCCATTTAATCTTTTATTCGAGGATTCTATGAAAGCAAAAATGATAAGTCAAGCTATTGGTTTTACATGCTTTTTATAAAAAAAAGTATTTATACCTGACTTGCGTCCTATAGATTTTCAAGATAAATTACAGTTTCTAACCTTTTAAGTATATTTATAAAAATGGAAACAATTTCAAATAATAACATTCTTAGCATGATTTTAGGTTCAGGACCTGTTGTACAAGCAGTCCTAATTATTCTAATTCTACTTTCTCTTTGGACTTGGACAATTATGATTGCCAAACATTTTCAGTTTAAAAAAGCGATGCAAAGCACCAAAGAATTTACAAATTTATTTTGGGAAACTCGAAACTTATCAAGAATTGATGACTCCTGTGCAAGATTATCAGAGAGTCCTTTAGTCAGCGTCTTTCGTTCTGGCTATAGAGAACTGAGTCACCAACTTGGAGAACAGGCAGAAAGAAGAAAGCAAGGAAATCAAATCACAATGGGTAATGAAGTTGAGTCTGTAAAAATGGCTTTAAAAAGATCAGAACTCGATATGGGAATAAAACTTGAAAAAGGTTTGACCTTTCTTGCAACGGTGGCAAGTGCCGCTCCTTTTATTGGCCTATTTGGAACAGTATGGGGAATTATGAAAGCCTTTCATGGTTTAGGGTTTAGTAAAACTAGCACTATTCAGGCTGTTGCCCCAGGAATTTCTGAAGCACTTGTTGCTACAGCAGTAGGACTCGCAGCTGCAATTCCTGCTTCAATAGCGTATAACTATTTTAGTGTTTCGGTAAGAAATTTTCGTTCTTCAATGTCTCGCTTTAGTGAGGAATTTTTAAGCATAGCAGGAACTAATCTTTAGATAGAAAAATGCAAGATTTTCAAGATCAAAACGGACCTATTGCAAACATTAACGTAACTCCATTAGTTGACGTAATGCTGGTGTTGTTAGTGATTTTTATGGTGACAGCTCCTATGCTTCAACAAGGTGTAGATGTGAATTTACCTAAAGCAACTACTGGCTCAATGAAAGGAGAAGGTGAGCAAATAGTTGTGTCTCTCGACAAGAATGGAGATGTCTTTATTGGAAAAAATAATAAAGTTAATCTTAATCAATTAGCTACTAAAGTCTTAGCTATTTTTGAAGAAAAAAAAGATAGCGAAAAAAAAGTATATGTTAAGGCTGACGAAAACTTGAATTATGGAAAAGTCATGGAAGTTATGTCAAAACTATATCAAGGCGGAATTTATCAAGTTGGTTTAGTTACTGCTCCAGAAGATAATTAATCTTTCTAAAGTTTTTTATGAGTAAAAGAGATTTAAATTCTAAATACTTATTTATTGGAATGTTATGCTCTTCATTTGTTCACGTTTTAATTTTATTTTCTTTTTTTATTAATGCCTTTTTTACAAGTGAAATTAAAGAAGATGTTGTTTATTCTGTGACTCTAGAATCAGGAAATAAAAAAGGCGGAATTGAACAAATTGCTAAAAAGACGCAAAAAACTAGTAAAAAACCTGCTCCTCCAAAAAAAGTTAAAAAGGAAGCTACTAAAAAAAAAGAAGTAGTAAAAGTAGAAAAAAAGAAAGAGACAAAGAAAAAGGAAGTTAAAAAGACTGTTAAGAAGGAAATCAAAAAAAAAGAGGTAGTTAAAAAAACACCAAAACCTAAACCAAAGTTAGTTAAAGAAGAAAAAGGCCCAAAAGTTAACTTAGATACAAGTAAAAAGAAAGAAGTTATTGAAAAACCAAA
>CALJRW010000013.1 GCA_937976335.1 uncultured bacterium
TATTCTTTTATTCCTTATATCTACTACAATAGCTATTGGACAAGAAGACGTAACTCAAGCAGAAAAAATTCTAGTAAAACTAGAAAATACTAAGAAAAATTTGTATTGCTTAGTCTCAGAAACAAAATCTAAACCTGTAAGATTGAGAGGAGTTAAGAAAAAGCCTGTAGCTGTAGCAAAGATAGTGAGAAAAATGAGAAGACAGTTAAAAGGCTTAAGTATAAACTCTCTTGAGTATCAAAAATTATTCAAACGCTTTCGTCGTTTAAAAAGAAAGTTCAAAAAACACGTAAAACTATGTCAAGATTTATTAGAGCAAATTCAAAATAGAAGCTTAGATGATAATGATAATGATGGTATTTCCAATGACTATGATAATTGCATAGATGTCTCTAATGAGAATCAAGCAGATGCAGACAATGATGGTATTGGCGATGCCTGTGATGTAGCTGGATTTTGTGAGCTAAACGAGCATCCAGAATTATCAGAACTTAAAGATACAGTAGCTTCTATTGATTTAGGAACTAAAACGCCTCATACACAAAATGCTAATTTCTATCTAGTTTCTGAAGGTGACTCTTTCATCGGAATAGAAGTAGGAAGTATTAGTGATGATAGACCACAGAATGCAATGATTTCTATCCTAGATCAAGATGAAAGACTTATTGCATGGCAATATATAGAAAGAGAAGCAGGCGAAGCGCCGAGAGTATATAACACTACTCAAGCTAAGGGCATCGAAAAAAGCTTATGTTTAAGTCGCACAGGTGTTTTCCAAATAAGAGTTACGTCAAATTTCAACACTAAAGTTACGGTAAAAACCGAAAGAATAAATAAGTACGGTATAGGCTTTTCAATCGGTGGTTATAGAACATGGGAGAACCAGCCACAAGAAATGTACGCTTGGGCGCCAATTAATAGACGAGTACCAATGCAGTTAAAATTTTCTGATTACAATTCTTCTTTTAGAGTCCAAGACTTAGAAACAAATCAAAATTTACAAATGCCAAATATTGTAATTCCTTCTCATGAGACTAATGAAGGAAAATTACTTAAGTTTAATTTTCTAAATGATAATTGGAAATTTTCAGTGGAAGGCTTTCCTCTGATACTTTCTAACACTCCTGAAGCAGCTTCTACAATTAAGGCTTCTATGGAGAGAATCCAAGGTGGAACTTATGATGGAATGCTAGTGCCTCATAAATTTCAAGTTGAAATTGCAAAGATAGTTCCAGAATTATTAAAAAAAGTCGGTGATTCTTCAAAGATTTATAATGACGCCCCTTTAAACTACCCTTTAACTAACCAAAGCTGTTTGAACCCTAGCACTGAAAGCGAAGCGGAAGAAATACTAAGCATTTTAAGTCACTACAACGGCTCATTAGTTGCTGGGAGAAGTGCAATCAGCAAAAACAGTAGAAACCAATTCAAACAAAATTTAAATCCAGATAGTATATGGGCAGGTGTTTTTGATATTACTGATTATGGAAAGCAAAAATGTACAAGCTCGAATGATTGTATTAATGGAAGAACTTGTAGTGAAGGACTTTGCCAAGTCGCGTTAACAGAAAATGACCCTTGGGATGTACACAGAAATCTTGAATTTGAGAAAGAGAGAGCGATGTTTGGCGGATTTTCTAATTTTGATACACCTTTTTCTCATTTAGCTTATCTTGCTTTAGATGATCATCCATGCAATTTTTATCGTCCAAATGAAGATGGGACTTTAAGATATCCAGAGCTTTATGTTAGGTCTGTCTTAGGCGGATTAGTTGATTTGTTGGTACTTAGAGAAGGTTTAGAATTCCCACATGTAACATCCTATCCTGGCTCATTTAATTTTATGCAAGGATTCAAAGTAATGCCTCATTTTATGTATGTTGCCCCGCATTTAGAAAATATTTTAACTGAAGAATATGAGGGAAAAACACTAGGCAAGAAGATTAGAAATGTCTATACACATGCAATTAACAGATTACACGATCGTTTGTACCCAATATACATAGTAAGTTCAAGAAATCAATCAGCCACTTTCTTAACTGCCACTCAATATCACTATGAAGGTTTGAAAGATAGACCAGAACAAGAAGTTTATGGAACTTTAACAAGGTTATGGTCTAAGAGATTTGCAAATAGTATGTTTGGAGATGGCATGTATTATCCAGAATCTTTAGGTGTAGATTCTAGCTATACTGGAATTACTCATCATGAAATTAGTTTATATACAAGATTTGCAGAAAACGATCCTATGGGACCAGATACGTTAATTGATCAAAGTTTGAGAAATAGTTACAGATTTTATAACCATACAGCACTTTACGAGCCAGGAGGTTCTTATAATGCAGGATTCAATTTTAACCATAGAGTCGGACGTGGTTTTGAATTACAACAATTTAATGGAGGAAAGCGTTTAAGGCAAGACATTCCAGAAGTAGAGGTTTGGATTAACAGGAATACCGACACTCTTAATGAGATGAAAAGTCAAATTTTAGCAAGAGCTCGACAATATGAAAGTTTAGCCACTAGCATTAGTAAATTCAAACCTAGTTTTGTAGCTCAAACTTTATTACCTGAAAATAGTACTAACTTCAGAAATTCTGAAAGCTCTTCGTCAACTTTCCCTAATGAAGAAAATGGCAATTTTTTTAGAAATTTAGGAAATGAATTTATCGCTGTAAAAACTGACTCTTACTATACATCAATTTATGTTGGAAAATCAGCACCTACACCTTTCTATTTAGCTCATAGAGAAACTTTTCAAAATCCAAATTTTTCTGAGAACTCAGACCCAAGTCAAGGAAATAATGCTCCCGATTACAGCACTCCATTTTCAGGAGGAGGAATGAGTCTTTTGAGTTTTCCAGAATACGGCTCAGCAGTGTTAGCAACCTCATGGAGTCCAATGAACCATAATGGAATAGTTGCAATAAAAAATAATGGAGAAAGATATTGGGAAGATTATTTCAGTACTACTTTTTCTACAAATAATAGCTCAAACTTAACACTTAGTGGAAGAATAGAAAGTTTATCTCTAAGATATTCAAGAAGATATAATTTCTTAAATGATAAGATAGTGGTTAATGTTACATTAACTGCAGATTCTAATGTTAGCTTAAGTTCTTTAGAAGAAGTAATACCAATTCCTACCTGCACTAGAAATGAATGCAATAAGACTAGCACTAATAATATTAAAAACAGAAAAAGCTTTGGAGCGAGAATAATACCTAGTGGTTCTAACCTTGGAAATAATAGATATTCAACTACTAGGTTTGATGTAAGCGATAGTTATGGCAGAGGGTTTAGAGTAAATTTTGACAAAAGATATAGTATCAAAATTGCCGAAAATGGAATAAGAAATAATTACTATGGAGATGAACTGCAAGTTGGTTGGGTCTCAATTGAACTTCCAAGAAGTTTGTCTCGAAACCAAGTGTTTGAATACAGTTATGAAATTAGTAGTAACTAAATATAGTAAGTCCAAAAAATAATTTAACTAAAAAAACTTTTTTATTGTACTAATGGCTGTACTAATTGGTGTACTAATTGGTGCCAGCAACATTTTTCCCCTGTTCTTAGTTTTAAATTAACAATCTGTTTATATCGACCTGTTTATATCGATAAAAATTCTGAAAAGTTTCTTAATTTTTGATTTTTTTTGAGATTCTTTCTGAAATAAATATTACTGGCACCAGTGCGGCCCCAATGTGGCCAGTGTGGAGATTTATTGTAAAAATTTTAATCCTGCAAAAAGTTTTTTCTATAATTGGAAAAATATAGAGAATCGCTGCATTTCTAGTCAATATTAGAATAAATGTATTCGTATCTAGTAAATTTTCTTATTTAGAAATATTAATAAACAACTGAGATATATAGAATGAGGTGTTTTGATAATAAAGGATTTACGCTAGTTGAACTTCTTGTTGTAGTTGCAATTATTGGTATTTTAGCGTCTTTAGGAATTGCAAATTATAATGAATTTTTAAGCAAAAGTTATGCTTAAGAACGAGAACTAGTATTACATAACTTAAAAACGGCTTTTGAAGCTCGAGATGATGGAGCAGAAGATTTATTAGCTAACAACTATAGAAGAGTACAAAAACATTATGATAGGAGTTGGACAGGACTTGCTGGTTCAGTTCCTGAAAATGTTGTGCCAGGAATGCCCAATTCGCCACCTGAAATGTATCTTGTGGTTTATGAGAGAAATCCTGGAACTGTAACTAGCCAAAGTTATTGGATTCATCGTTTTCAAATATTTGACTGTCGAGACGGAATGACTATTGAATGGTATTTAAGGAAGAACGGAACAGTCTATGAGGATAGAGCCTATGATGCCTCTGCTGATGGAGCATGTTAATACTGTTTGATATTTATCCTCCCTATTTAGAATACCTCAAGTTATACTATAACTCTTCGTAGATAACTAATTGGGGGGAACTAATTGGGGAACTAATTAGTGCCAGCAACATTTTCCCTTGTTCTTAGTTTTAAATTAACAATCTGTTTATATCGACAAAAATTCTGAAAAGTTTCTTAATTTTTGATTTTTTTGAAATTTCTTCCGAAATAAATGTTACTGGCACCAGTTCTCCACTCTATTTGCACTGTCCCTCGGAACAATGCTGGTGAGTTTTTAAGATTTTCTGTTACTTATGAAGCCGACACAGAAGCAGTTGAAGATTAAATAATGGCTAAGTTGAAAGAGAAGCTGCTTTCGTTTATTTTTTAAATCTTTTCAAAGCCTGTCAATTTGCTAAAAATTACTACTTATAAAGAACCGTTTCTAGTAATTTTTCATAGTTTTTTATTCTAAGAGTTATTTTTGCATGTAAAAAAAATAATTTTTTATAAATAGGATTTGTAGAGCTATTGTTTGTATGATAAAATTGTAATAGTGCTATGAAAAATGAAAATGCTTTTACATTAGTTGAATTGTTAGCTACAACAAGTATAGTTGGTATTTTAGCATCTTTAAGCATTGCTAATATGACTGAGTTTAGAAGTACTGCTATGGGAGCTCAAAGAACAGCTGCTATTTCAATGCTCAGGACTGCTTTCGCTGCGCGTGATGAAGGTGGCAAAGATCTAACCGGTGATAACCAAAGACAAATTGGTAAGAACTATAATGGAACTTTTTATGCTTCAGTAAATGGGGGAACGAGGGAAAACTTAATGGCTGGAGTCCCTGAGAAGCCAGAATATTTCCATTATTATACTGTAGAGAGAAATTCTAATACTGCTTCGGCTACAGCAAATATACAAAGACACGTAATTTATGATTGTCGTGATGGTACTTTCCACCAATGGTATCTAAAAAATGATGGCAGAATTATCGAAAATCAGACATCTTATTCGTTTATTGATAATGCGTGTTAATTACTTACTGCAATTCTTTGCTTAGTTTAATTGTCCTGAAAAGTAGAAAAGTTTTTTTGTAAAATTACTTTTTGGATCTTTTATAGCTATTCATCCAATCGTTAAATGTGTTTTTTATTAAATTCACACACAGCTTTTCAGATTTTTTTTCATTAAGACATAAGAAATATAAACTACGTAGTTCTTCAAACTTATTGTTTGCCTCTTCTGATTCATAAGAAATTCCTTCACATTTTTCTTCATTATTTTTGTTTCGCTCATAGCATTTTAATTGTTCTTCTAAAGATTGTCCTACTTTATCAGATAATTCTTTAAAAAGTTTAGCTTCAGCACTGCTAGTATTAGTTTGTTTGAATGTAGTACTCAGTATAAAAGCTAGAAGTATAAGTAGTGCTAGCGACACTAGAGTTATATTGAGCTTTTTTTTTGTATTCATTATGTTTTTATCTATAATTAGTAAAAACGAAAAAGATTAAAGTTTTTATTTAATTAAACCATATTTAATCTTTCTTAACTAGAAGTAGAATTATCTTTTACTTTTAGTAGCCTAAGTCGTTATATAGTCACCGATTTTGAGTTTCGTGGAAAAACTCAAAATCGGTGACTATATAACGACGCTTCTTACTTAATTAATCTAGTTTCCGGAAACATTGCATACCAACCAAACCAAAAAGCTCTATGATAAGGGAGCCTTTCAAGAGAGCGTCCATCTTCTGCTAACAATTGACTTTCTTGAATACTCCAACTTTGTCCTTCTCTATCAATAGCATAATTATTTTTAATTTCAACAATCTCTATAGTTTTTGGATCATAAACTCGATTTGCACCACTTTGGTCTGTTAAAACTACAAATTTTTGCTTGCCAATTTTATCATAATAAATTTTATTTTTGTTTAAAAATTGAATAGAAATTGCCAATTGCTCTTTTGGATGAGCTTGAAACCGCAAAGCTAGCACCTCATCCTTATTCTTTAAAGCTTTATTTGAAAATGGAGTATTGAACATAAGCTTATCTGTATCAAAGTATTTTCTGTAAGCAACTCCTTCGCCATAGTTCCTATCATGTCCAGTATCTATCGATAGTACTTTCGTATTAGGATGATTTTTTTTCCATGCCCCCCACGTAGTAGTTACAATACTTCTGTGAGTAAGAATAACACCTTTATTCGCTAAAGGTCCTAAGACAGGTTCTCCGGTAATCGTATTCCATAAAGATTGAGTTTTTTTATCATACATTAATTTATTCGATCGATACAAAAAACCACTAGTTCCTATATTATAATCCACTCCTTTATGTTTAGTTTCATATAAAATAACAGCACCACATAACGTACAATAGACACCTGCAACAGGAATTCCCCCAACAGTATCAACAAACATTTCATGCCAGGCTAATATTCTCTTTGGATAAGCACGGACATCACCATTTACCTCTATTCCAAAAATAATATTATCATCTTCTAAGAAATTTGCTTCATCCGCAGTGATCATTTTAGGATTTCTTAAAGGAGGAATTCCATCTTGTTTAACTCCTCCCCAACGAATCTCATCTAACCTAATAAGAGCTGTTTTATTTCGATTAAGAAAATAAGTTTCAAAACGCGGATCTATGGCTTTATAAAATATTGCTTTAAAATTATCATAGTTTTCAATGCTGCCATAATTTTCTTGATTCCATAACCATTTAAACCAAGCATTTATGTCATATTGAAAATCTTTTCCTGTATGCTCTTTTAATTGAAACAACAAATCTGCTGCTACATCAGAAGTCAAAAAATTAAAAATCTCTAAGGTAATAGGTATATAAGCAGGATGCCAACTTTTTCTAATTTCTTCTAACTTAGTCGAGATCTCTTTTTTATCTCTACTAAGCAATAATGTCATAAAGTTATTAATTTCATCTAGCTTAAGCTCTTTAGAAAAATTCAAAGCTCGGTCGCCCTTATCTTCTACACCTTGAGATCGAGAAATTGGCTTATATATACATAAAAAACCTAAAATCAATATAAGTGCCAGGCAAAAAAAAGTATTTTTCTTCTTCATGGATATAAACCTTATAAGAAAAAATTTGATTATTCATTTGTCTAATTTAATATAAACTATCAAAAGGTACAATTTATTTATTTTTTATGTATGCCCAACGACATTTGGTTTTCCGCTTTCAAGCGGGAAAACCAAATGATTTGTTGGGCGAGCAAAACAATAGCGAAGCCATTTTTTGCCGTAATAAGCACATATGCTGTTCGAACAAATAAATCTGAATTTATACTATGCATAAATTGCAAGAAAAACGGTAAAACCTAATGTCGAGCAGTATATTATATTCATTTTTTTATATAAAAATAGACAATCACTTCACTAGTCAACAACACAACCCTCACTAGCCGAACTAACACACTTAATATATCTAAACAAAGTCCCCTTAGAAACTTTATATTCTGGCATAGTCCATTTTTCTTTTCGACTAGCAAGTTCTGAATCACTAACTGAAAAATCAATAGAATTTAATTTTGCATCAATTGTAATTTCATCACCATTTTCAATTAACGCAATAGGCCCTCCAACTTGAGCTTCTGGACATACATGTCCTACAATAAAACCATGAGATCCACCAGAGAACCTTCCATCTGTAATTAAAGCAACTTCCCCTCCTAAACCTGCACCCACTATTGCAGAAGTTGGTGTTAACATCTCAGGCATTCCTGGACCTCCTTTTGGTCCTTCATATCTAATAACTATCACCTCTCCACTTTTAATTTTTTTCTCTTCTAAAGCTTTGAGCATTAATTCTTCTGAATCAAATACATTGGCAGGACCTGAAAACTTTTCCCCCTCTTTACCTGTAATTTTTGCTACTGCTCCATCTGGTGCCAAATTTCCTTTTAAAATTTGTAAATGACCAGTTTCTTTTATAGGACTAGAAATTGCTCGTATAACTTGTTGATTTTCTTTTAAACTTTCAACTTCACTAAGATTCTCAGCTAACGTTTTACCAGTTGAGACTTACTTAAAACCTCTAAAATCTGATAGATAAAATTTAAAACTTTGAATTTAAAGTATTGAAGCAATTATTTTTCAGTTTTTGAGATAATTTAGAGTTAAATTTCTCAAAAACCTCAGCAAAAGATACAACTT
>CALJRW010000014.1 GCA_937976335.1 uncultured bacterium
TCTCTCTCTCTCTCTCTCTCTCTCTCTCTCTCTCTCTCTCTCTAAGGAGATTCGAGAAAATTGTATTCCCTTTAGTCAGTTAAAATTTTCTATAACCCTTGCTCCAATTTTTGCTTTATGTCTTTAAAAAGTTCTAAATTACTATAATTAATTTTGTTTTTAGTTTTAGTTATATTCATAATTTTTAGGAAAGAAGATAAGAATCTCGAAGTTAAGAATTATAACAATTTAAAAACAAAAGTAAAGTAACAGGAGTGTCTTAATTTTTTATTAAACATTCATCCATGGTTTTTAGCAATTAAGGCATGAGGTAATTAAACTTTTTAAGTACTAATAAAAAAAGATTTCCATATTCTTAATAAATGAGATAGACTTGATATAGTTATCCCTCAGGGAGGTATAGAAAGTGTTATCGTTTTATAATGCTAAAAAAATATGAAGTTTATTTCGTCTAAAATTGCCAACACTCTAATTGCTACTACATTTCTTTCTCCTTTAGCCTTATTTACTCTTCCTAAGCCAAATTTAAATGCAGCTGGTCTAAACGGCGCAGAAGCTTCAGGTATTGATTCTCCCATTTTTCCAATTAAAAAAGACCTTCTTAGTCCAGAAACTGAATATAGAAATCTTAAAAGACAACTAAATATAACAACTGCTAGGTTAAATACTTTACTCACTCCAGCAAATAAAAGCTTTATTCAAGAAAATATTGATGCTTTTAAAGGGCTAAATGCAAGTTCTTATAGTAAAAGACAAGCTTCTTATAGAATTCTTTTTCAGCTGGTTGAACAAGAAAGGTACGATATAGCTCTTAGTGTAGTTGAGTATTCTGAGAATGCGAATAATGCTGAAGTGAATTTACGTAGCAGTAGACTTATAAGAGAATTTTTATCAAGTGCAATGAAGCCAACTTTTGATTTTTTTACTTCTGATAATGCACAATTTTTCTTACAAGCATGCTTCAATGGAACAAATAGGGAGTACTTATTTGAAAAAACTTATCAAAAAGAAAAAAGAAGATTTGAAGGTTCATTAGAAAATCATACAAAGCTTAGCAGAGAATCAGTTCTAGAAGATTTAGAAGAAATGCAGGCTTTTATAGATACCTTCAAAAGAGAATATATGGATAAATATCTCTCTTTTCTAAAATTAAGATCGAAGTTTGAAAATCTTAACATTCCACCGGATAAGGAAAATAAAAGATATAGAGGCTATGGCAAGGTTGGTATTGAAATGCAAGTTTTAATTCAGACAAGTGATTTAATTTTAGACGATGAGGCGCATCTTGTGGATGAAATTTTATCATTTATAGAAAAATTATCACAATTTTATAGAGCTAAAAATAATAATAAAAACCTAAGCGATGCAGATAAACACATAATAGATGGAGAATATGAGGATGTTCTTAAATTATTTTCTTGTACACTAGTGAACTCTCAAAGAAAGATGATCTGGAATCCTCGTGCAAATAAACATAATAAGGTTACGGCAGAGCCGGAACAAAAAAAAGCAAGAGAGCGGCTTCTTCAAGCCTTAAAAGATATTCCAAATATTTCCGACAAAAATCTTAGTGATTTTTTTAAAAAGATGAGTGTCTCGATTTGAGATTAAATTTTAGAGCTATTGTAATCATTATTAAAAAGGTCTGTCAGTCAAAGCCTTACTCATCAACAAAAAAATTTAAGTTTTTAGGAAAAACTCAAAACCTTAGCTCTCTCGCTACGAAACTAATATGAAAAAGCTCTAATAGTAAACTTCAGTAACTCATGAAACTCTAGAAACTCCTATCTCTCAATAATTTTTTCATTCAAAAAAAACAAAAATTAGTGAATATTAATCCTGTGTTTCTGTGGTTAGATAAAAAAACTTTAAAATCTCACATTTCCAGAACTTTAATAATATAGAAAGTCAAAATGCAAACGAATGTCTTATTTCGAAGAAACCCAAAAAAATTCCTCCTCACCAGAATCAAATATATCTTTCCTAGATAAGGCAAATAACAAATCGCTCAGGCGATTTAAATAAGCAAGGCCAATTCCAAAATCATTAGATTGACTTCGAAACGAAACAAGAGATCTTTCAGCTCTTCGACAAACGGTTCTTGCTAAGTGAAGAAAGCTATTTATTTCAGTGCCTCCTGGTAAAACAAAATTAGTAATAGGTGGAGTTTTTTCTTCTGCGTCATCAATCCAATCTTCGATTTTTTTAATAGTTTTTTCACTTATAATTTCATTTTCATTAATTTTAGGATTTGCTATTTCGCTACCAAGATCGAAAAGATCGTTTTGTATTGAAGCCGTTATAGAAGAAAGAGCAGTATTTTTTGCTAATACGGCTTTAGTTCTTACAATGCCTAACACCGAGTTAAGTTCATCAATATCTCCATAGGTACAAACTCTTAAAGAGTCTTTTTTAGTTTTGGCACCACCAACTAATGTGCTGTTACCTCGATCTCCGTTTCTCGTATAGAGTTTTATTTTTTTTGAATCCATACGAGGTAGCGTAGCAGAGGGGTATTCATAAGTTAAGCTGTCTTACATGGACAACTCTATTTAAGGACGCAGGTTAAATTAGTGTAGAAATTAAAAAGATTAATAAATATGAGTACTTAGTAAAACATAAACTTATAAAATCTAAACAGCATTCTATTTTTAACAAAAAATATCTAACTATTTTCCAGCTATGCAATTTTTTTAGGATCTCAATGCGCATAAATGAATCTTAATAAGTGTAAGAAAATATGTGTAGTTTTTTAAGAAATTTACCGATGTTATGAAGAGAAGATAATTCGTAGCTATTTTAGATACTTATACAATGCTGATGGATGATTTAGAACAAACAGGAGAAGACAGAGCTCATTTTGATGAGGAGCTTACAGTTCCGGCTGCTATTACTGATACTGGCTGTGAAAGGGAGCTTAATGAGGATAGATATGCAGTTATCGAATCAAACTCTGGCGTTGCATGGATAGTTTGCGATGGTATGGGTGGAGAATCAGGAGGGGAGCTAGCTGCTCAACTTGCTATTGATGGCATGAGAAGAGATCTTGAAAATCTCCCATCAAGAAATGCAACTAATGCTCTCAAAAGCGCAATTTTAGAAGCAAATAGAGTTATTGTTCTTAGAAGACAAAATAAAGCCTTTGCACAAATGGGAACAACTGTTGTTTCTGCTCTTTTTAGAGGAGCTCAAGTTGCAATAGGTCATGTGGGTGATTCTAGAGCTTATTTAGTATCAAATTCAAATATTAGATTATTAACCAGAGATCATACTTATGTTCAAGAATTAGTTGATAAAGGAGAGATTAGTCCTGAAGATGCACTAGATCATGCTCAAGCTCATATTCTTACAAGAGCAATTGGATCTGAGCCTGGTCTTAAGGTTGATATAAAAAGAATGTGGATTTGGGATTCTGAACCAGGAGAAACTTCAGACGTTTTAGTGCTTTGTTCAGATGGATTGTATAGTCATGTTTCTGATGCTGAAATTTCTAGCACTATAAATTCAACTACACCTCAAGAAGCATGTGTCAATTTAGTTGAACTTGCTAAAGAGCGTGGTGGCTTTGACAATATTACAGTTGCAGTAATTCCTTTAGAAGGGAAATTAAGAGAAGAAACCCCTCATGGTTACGAAGAAGTCGAGGCTTCAGCATTGTCTAATTTAAATAGAAAGAAAAAAAAGAACACACAAAGTTGGGGTAAATTAATTTTTGCAATGAGCTTGCTGTCTTTATTGAGTGCTTTATTGGCAGTAGCAGGGTATTTTTTGATGAAATAAATTTTTAACTAGGAGAAAAAAATGACAAACGAAGATGATATGAATTTTGAAAATACAAATGAAGAAGTATTAGAGGATTCAACTAATTCAAATGCTCCAAGAGCTAGAAATAAGACTGTTATGCTTAGCCCTGATGTCACTGGTGAAGTTAGAGCTAGACTTGCTGAGGATCTACGTTTAAAGGCAGAAGAGGGAGTTCCTCAAATTCCTAGTTCTACCGGAGGAGAAATTGCTACAGCTGGTTCAGGTGTTTTCTTAAATGGGAATTCTGAAAAAACAACACAACCTTCATTAAAAAGCAGTTTTGGTGTAGGTCAAGGTGCTAATGCAAATGCATTTTCTCAACCTTCAAAGCCTGTTATTCCTACAGCTCCAGCACAAGATGCACAACAAGGTTTTGCTGAGGATGTTGATAGAGTGGTTTATAATAAAATAGGTAAGGTTGTCGCATTTCTTGTTTCTTACGATAAGGACGAAAAGGGAGATGTTTTTGAATTAAGAACTGGAAGAATGATAATAACTTCTGAAATGGGCGGTACTGGAAATTATTTATATATAAAAGACGAATCTGTATCACAGATGCATGCAATCTTAAGAATTACAGAGGATTCTCCAGTTCAAGTTTTAGATCAATTGTCTGAACATGGAACTGTAGTGATAAGGCATGCAGATAGTGAAACTATTGAGCTCTCTGGTGATAAGAGTGAATTGTATCATGGTGATGTTTTAAAGTTTGGTGATAGAGCTTTTACTGTATGCATAATTCCAGAGTAATTTACTAGGGTAATTTAATTAAGGAGTTTTAATTTTGAACGTGACTGATTCAATATCTGAAAATTCAAAAACTGCAAGGAGTTTATCTCCAGGAACTATTGTTGGTGGTAAATATGAGGTCATTAGATGCCTTGGACAGGGTAGTATGGGCTTAGTTTATGCTTGTAAACATATTGAATTAGAAGGATTAATGGTTGCTTTAAAAGTTTTATTTCCAGAAGTTGCAGATGATAAGATTGCAGCGGCAAGATTTAGGAATGAAGTTGTTGCTTCATTAGGAGTTTCTCATCAAAACGTAGTACGAGCACAGGAATACATAAAAGATGGTGAGTTAGTCGCATATGCAATGGAGTATGTTGATGGTGGAGATCTAGCTGATGTTTTAGGTAGTTCTGAAAGTGTAGAAATAAAAAAGGTAGTTGATATTTTATCTCAAATTACGGCAGGAGTTCAAGCTATACATGATTCTGGAATAGTTCATAGAGATCTGAAACCAGAAAATATTTTATTAACAAAAGAAGGTGAAGTTAAAATTACTGATTTTGGGATTGCTAGATTGGGAAGTGGTCCAAGATTAACTGAACATGGTGGCGTAGTTGGAACAATTGATTATGTTGCACCAGAATATATGCTGGAGTCGAAAGTGGATTGGCGTTCTGATATATATGCAATTGGTATTTTGTCTTATGAATTAGTCGCAGGCCAACCTCCATTTAGAGGGGATAGTGTATATTCTACAATGACAATGAGACTCAAAACAGATCCTGAACCTCCAAGTAAACACAGATCAGATTGTCCAAAATCGCTAGATAAGATTATTTTAAAAGCAATGTCTAGAAAGCCTGAAGAGAGATATCAATCTGCTTCTCAAATGTTCTATGATCTGCAGTTAATTAGTAATCAATCTAAACAAGATTTGCGTTCAGGAGCATATCATCAACTTCCACCACAAGCCGGTAATGATTACGTTGGTCCAGCACTTGGTGAGGATATGCAGAGTGTTCAAGTAGATGATTTAGAAGAAATTCCAACGACAAATAGAAGTGGATTAACTCAAGATTTAAGTCCTCGTGCCAATACAGTTAGAGATGCTTTGTTAAGCGATCTTCCAACTTCTATCTTTGATAGTCCAAATACTGCATTTCAATCAAAAAAATCTGATAATGTTGAGGGAAGTAAAAGTGATACTGGTCATGTTGTAGAAAATAGTTTTGCAGAAATAGTTAATATTGAAGAATTTTATAAATTTAGAAATGATCTTAGATCTAATGAAATAAAAGATACTTCCGATACAAGTGCTGATACCGATGAAATTTTAGAATATGAAGTAAATGAAACAGCATTTTCTACAAACGAAAATACTTTTTTCGGTAAATTTGCAGATTCTGCTTGGTTAGATATTGGTTTTTTAATTCTTGCAATGATTTTTGGTGTGGCTTTAGGTGTTATTATATTAAGAATGTTAGTGAGTGATTTTTAAGGGTTAGATATGAAAATTTTGATTGTTGATAATACGATGGAATCTCAGGCTTTTTGTGCAAAAAGAATAGATGCCTTCAGTCAAAATGATATAGAGATGTTAGATTTGGTTGTTGAGACAACAACGCTAAATGAATATATGGAGTTCATTGATGACGTAGATGTAATTATTCTTGGTTCAGGACTTGAGCAAGATGGAATTATGGCTGCTAGACAAACACTTGCAGCTATTCCTTGGATTCATATAGTAATGTTTGTTACTGACGAAGCATATGGTGGAGGTGCTTTTAGGGCGGCACATTCTGCTGGTGTTAGAAAAGTATTTCCCGATAGTGCAAGTCCTCTAGATCTGTTGCAAGAATTAGTTGCAATACATTCTGAGTTTAAAAGAGAGGGGAGAACTAAAGAAGGTAAGTTAATAGTAACAGTTCAAGCAAAAGGAGGAGTTGGTTCGACTTCAATCATAGCTTCGTTAGCTGAAGTTTGTAGTCATTTTAACAAAAGGACAATGCTTTGGGATTTAGATGTTGAAACTAAGGATTTGTGTAGAGCCTTAACTGTTTCAGGTCAAGAATCGCAAATTGTAAGTTCTTGGATTAATGGTGAATATGAACTATCAAAACAATCTCTTCAAGAAGCTTTAATTCCAATTAGTACAGATGTTTCAGTTTTAATGCCTCCTGATCAATTCGCAGAATCTTTGGATTTAGTATGTCACACTGATGGAATGGCTATAGCAACTCGAATCGCAGAACTTTCGAAGCCACTATTTGACGTAATTTTAGTTGATACTGCTGGATCTATTGGTCCTGCGGTTGGTGGTTTACTTCAAATGGCTGATATAATTTTGGTAATTATAGATGATACAGTTTTAGGATTAACTGCTGTTGAGTTTTATTTAAATAATCTTAAAAATCTTATTGGTAATACTGATAGAATTAAATTTTTAATTAATCCGTATACTGGAGCTCCTGTATCTGTATCTGAAATAGCCGAACAGCTAGAGCCTTCTCATAATTTAGGAACAGATTCCTGGACATTACCTATAATGCCAAACGATCCTAAGGGAGCAATGTGGGCTGGAAGTGGATATACGCTTTATAGTATGGGTTTAAAGAATACAGCGCAGATTTTAGAAGAAATAGCTGCTGGGCTTGGGCTTATTACTTTACCTCCTGGTCATTTTGGAGAATATGATGATGGGGGGGCAGGAAATCGTAATGATGGTTGGTTCGCTAAAGTTTTTGGTAAGAAGAAGACGATAGATAATGAAAGCTATGAAGAGCATTTGTCTGGATCAGATGATGGTTTTGAGCGGAATAGTGGTTGAGACTGTTAAAGTATAGCAATCTTTAGTGTTATCAACTAGATAGGGTATTTAATTATATAGAGGTTTATTATGGCGGGAAATTTTGGAGGTAGATCAAGGCAGGACGCAAGGTCTCGAGCTTTGTTAATTATCATGGGAGCAGGTTTTTTTCTTCTGCTGGTTTCTTTAGTACTAGTATTAGCATTCTACAAAAAAGGAGCTGATGGTGAAGGGAAGGTAGTAGTAGAAACTGTTAGTCCTGAATCAGATGTTAAAATGGTAGACGTATTAGTACCAGTAAATAATATTGACTCAGGCAATGAGTTAACTCCTAGATTGTTCAAAGTTGAGCAAAGACCACAATACGGTCTAGATGATAGAGTTATTAAGAGCTTTGAGCAAATAAGAGGTTTTTATTCACGTTCTATGATTTTAGCAGGACAGCCACTTTATCAAGATCATATTACGAATGTTAAACCAAACACAGTAGAAATAGAAATACCTGCAGGCTATAGAGCTGTTACTATAAGCGTAACTGAAACTGCTAGTGTTTATGGATGGGCTCAACCAAATTCTCATGTTGATGTTGCATGGATTTCAAGAATTAGTGGTAAGCCAACACTTACAACAATCGTAGAAGACGCAATCGTTTTATCAGTTGATAGAATTACTGGAAATAGTGGTACTGAGCAAGATCCAGCTGCCAAAGTTCCAAGTACAGTAACTCTAAGTGTAAAAGCAGATGATGCGGATAGAATTCATTTAGCCGAAGGTAGCGGTACTTTAAAGCTTTCTCTTAGAAATCCTGAAGATATTGGAGGAAGAAAGAGAGGCCCTATTGATATTAATACAATAATGCAAGGTGGTAGAAATAAAAACAAACCAGTTGATAGAAAACTTAGAGGGACTATCAAAATGGATGGTAAGGATTTTGGTATTACAGAGGATGGTGAATGGGTTCCTCTAAATGAAGATTGATAGGAATAAAAGTTTTTAACTTTTAAATTTATCATATACCTCAGCTTAGGCAGTTTTTAGCGAGGCTTAATAAATGCTGTTTATAGTAGAGGTTTGTATGTCAGTGGCATAAGCAATACTAATAAACTATAAAAAGCATTTTACGAAATGAAATTGAAGAATTAAGAGGTTAATTCTTCGGGTGGTTTTAAAAAGGTATTGTAATGTCTGACAAAAAGGATAAAGAATCATTATTGGGTCTTTTCTCAACTAGAAATACTCAATCTAGTGGTAAAAAACCAGGAGAAAGTTCAAGTTCATCTACTAGGTCTTCATCTAGTAATCGCTCAAGTGCTATTAACAGAAAATCTAGTTCCATAGTTCGTAGTGCTAAAGGAAAGTCTGCTGCTTCTGCAGGTGGAGGAGGTGGATTAACTGCTTTAGGTACAAGTATTTTAAGAGAATCGAGGAGAGAGTTAGGGAACGATCCAAGTTTTCAAGCCTCTGCTGATGGGGATGAAGTACAAGAAGAAGCGATTGTAAGAGCAGTTGATAAAGTTTTGCTTCGTAGAGGAGAAAAATTAGACGCTATTGAGAGAGCCAATATAATCATTCATCTTCAAAAAGATTTACTAGGCTGGGGTGTTCTGCAGCCTCTAGTTGATAATAGAGATGTTACTGATATTCATGTTTATGATTATCAAACTGTAGTATTGCAAAAAGGAAAGACTAGTGAATTAACAGGTCTAAGTTGGCCAACAAAACAGTCCTATATTTCTTTCATTGATAGATTGCTTATGAAGTTGGGAAAATCTCTTTCAACTCAGCAGCATACAGTTGATGCTTCATTCCCAAATGGTATTCGTATTTGTGCAGTTCATGAGTCAGTTTGCGGCGCACGTGGACCTTTGCTTGCTATTAGGGTGCCGAGAATAGTTAATGCATCGCTTGAAGGTATAATTAGCTATCAAGTTTGTCCTCCATTGATTGTAGAGTATATGGCAGCACTAGTTAGAAGTGGAGAAGCAACAATCATTGTTGCTGGAGAAACTGGAACAGGGAAAACAACATTAATAAGATGTATTGCAACTCAATTTGGTGATAATGAGTCGATTATAGCTGTTGAAGATACCTGCGAACTTAATTTTCAACATCCCTTTTACAGATCTTTAGTTTCAAGAACTGCCAATGTTGAAGGTGTGGGTGAGGTTACACTGCAGGAGCATATTAAGACAACTCTTAGAATGACGCCAACTAGAGTTATTTTAGGTGAGATGAGAACGCCACTTGCTGCAGAGGCATTTTTAGAGTCAGCACAAACGGGTCACGTTGGTATGACAACAATTCATGCTAGAAATGCGAAAGAAACCTTAGTTAGATTAGAATCCTTACTTGGTAGAGCTCAAAAATCTGTTTCTATAGATATTATTAGATCACAAATTGCACTTGCAGTTGATTGTGTGATTTGGCTCTTTAGAGATAAGATTTCTGGTAAGCCGAGAGTTGGAGAGATTGTTGAAGTTGGACATTTTGTTGAAGGAGCAATCCAGGTACGACCTATGTTTACTTTGGTTGAAGTTGGCCATGATCCAAAATGGAGAATTGATTCTTGGGCTAGTAGTTTTGAAGAGGTTTTGGTTGAAGCAGGTATTCACTTAGGTGATCATCCTCCAATCATAGGTTTTGATAATACTGCAAATTCAGAGGAGGATGCAGAGTGAGCACTCAAATTATTATCGTTTTAGTTGTTGGGATTATCTTTGCAATTTTAGGTTTTGTTGTTATTTATTTTCTAGGCAGTAAAGATGAGTCTGCGAATGCTTTGTCAGTCAATAACGATAGACAGTTTGGTAAAGGTGGGGATGATTTTCCAGACGATCGTGTAAAGCCTAAAGAGTTCAAAACATCTGAACTAACTCTAGCAAAAAAAATATATTATGCAGGGATAAAAATGCCTGTTCCGTTGTATAGAGGGCTTGAAGTTTTTATTAGTATTGTAGCTGTTATTATAGCAAGTAGAATATTCGATCTCCCTCTTACGGTGCTATCTTTATTTACTGGTCCATTAGTAATGAAAGTTATTATTAAATTTTTAATGGATAAAAAATTTAAAAAATTTAATAAAGATTACGCTGCGTTCTTAATGAATTTAACTAGTTTACTAAAGACAGGAATGGACACAATGACTGCCCTTTCGGAAGCATCAGATAATCTAGATGATGATTCTCTTTTGAGAGAAGAAGTAAAGTTGATGGTGGAAAGGCTTAAGTTTGGAGTGGAAGAAGAAAAATCTATTGGTTCGTTTGCTGAAGAAATTTATCACCCAGAAATTGAGTTATTTGTGCAGTCTTTAATTTTGAGTAGAAAGTTAGGAGGTAGTTTAGCAGACAGTTTAGATAGACTTTCTAAGCAAGTTAGGCAAAGAGAAACGTTTAGAGCACAAGCTGCTGGTGCAGTCGGTATGCAAAGAGGAGCAGTTTGGTTTTTACTGAGTATTATGGTTGGTTTGGAAACTTTTATATATTTGACAGCACCAGAGCTTGTAAAAGGAGCTTTCTCTGCTGAAGATGGTGGATGGGCCTTCACTCAATGGGCAATACTAGTTATGATTATTGGATTGAGATGGGTTAGAACAGTAACAAATTTTAGGATTTAGAATTATGGACCCGAAATTAATTATAGTAATGGTTTTAGGTATAGCATTAGTCTGTTTTGGCTTTTTTGTATATTTCTTTGTATTTCGTGAAAAACCTTCGACAGGTCTTTCTTTAGGTGATTCTAAAAACTTTTCTAGTACTGCATCAGGAAGAGAGTACTTAAGAAACGATAAAAGTGGTCAAAGATATGAAGAATTAAAAAAACTTCAAAGAAGTACTTTTAAAAAGAAAAAGAAAGGGAAAAAAGTAGAAAATTTGTACTGGCAGGCTGGTATCTATGACGATAAAAGTGTCAAAAAATATGAGATGATGAAAATTATTGCGCCATGCATTTTTGCACCATTGTTTGCATTTGGAGTTTATGCTGCTACTTCTAATTTAATGTATGGTGTTGCTGCTGGTATTCTAGGTTTGCTTTGTGGAATTCAGCTGCCAACTACCTTAGTTAGAAGAAAAGCAGAGAAAAGAGCAGAAGATATAATGTACTACTTGCCGTTAGTTATAGAACAGATAGCTATTGGTGTGAGTAGTTCTTTAGACATTGGGCCATGTCTTCAATATGTTGTGCAAATGGCTGATCAACGTGATAAACACAATTCAGTGACTGAACTTGTGAGAAGAGTTCAGTATATGATTCGTTCTGGAGCGTCAATGGAAGAAGCTTTAGTAGAAATTGGTACAAACTCTGGACATAATGAGCTAAAACATACTTTTGTTGCACTCTCTCAGGTTTCGAAACATGGTGGAGAAATTAGTAAGCAACTTATGGAGCTAGCTAGAGCAGTTAATCAGATAAGAGAAAACAAAGTAGATGCTAAAATTAAAAAGCTCGAATTAGAAGCTACTGGACCAGTTGCTTTAGTCTTTCTTGGTTTTATAATGATTCTTTTAATTGGAATTTTTATTAGAATTAAGACAGGTTTAGTTTAAATCTTAATTTTTTGTCATATAAGTTAAGCTATGTTGTGAGAAGGATGCGAGCTAGTGGTCGATTAAAGACATCTTCTTGAGTTACTGTGTTGTAGCCTTAGTGTTTTATTTGATATTGTCGATATATGAATTCAGTGCTTTCTAAAAATAGTGACATTTTTCTTGCATTGTTTGTTGTGGCAATAGCTACAATGCTATTGGTTCCTCTCCCGGTTCTAGCCTTAGATGTTCTCTTAGCTATAAATATTTCTGGCTCTTTTTTACTGCTCTTAGTAGGTCTTTATATTCCGAATGCTTTAGCCTTGTTATCGTTTCCAGCCCTTTTACTGCTTAGTACTTTGTTGAGGCTTTCGTTAAACGTTGCATCGACTAGATTAATATTAAGTCAAGGAGAGGCAGGGGATATCATTGATGCTTTTGGAAATTTCTTAATTCGAGGTGAAATAGTAGTAGGCGTTATAATTTTTATTATCATTACAATTGTAAATTTCGTTGTAATTGCTAGAGGGTCTTCAAGGGTGTCAGCAGTTGCTGCACGTTTTGCTTTAGAGTCTCTCCCTGGTAAGCAGATGGCAATTGAGGCAGATATGCGTTCAGGAATAATTAGTTCGCAGGAAGCTAGGAAGAAGCGAGAAGATCTCAAGAAAGAATCGCAGCTATATGGTGCAATGGATGGTGCTATGATGTTTGTCCAAGGAGATGCAATTGCTGGCTTCTTTATAATTTTTACTAATATTATTGGTGGAATTTATATAGGTATAAAAAACGGAATGAGTTTTTCAAATGCTCTTGAAACTTATTCAATGCTAACGGTTGGAGATGGTTTAGTTACTCAAGTGCCAGCCTTGTTAATCTCTATATGTGCAGGAATTATAGTAACAAGAGTCTCTTCTGGTGAAAATAGTACGCTTGGGAGAGATTTAGGATCTCAGTTATTTAGCAGGCCAAGTTTGTTGTATTTAACTGCTATAATTGCCTTATTTATTGGGCTTTTAAATGGAATTCCTTTTCTCCCTTTTTTCTTAGTGTTTCTAGCTTTGTTAATTTTTGGATATAGCAAACAAAGACAAAATACAAACAAGAGCTTATTGAGTAATAGACCAGTTTCAATAAGAGTTACTGAAGCACTAACTCTTGAGTCTGGAAATCAAAGAATGCTTGAATCAAATCTGAATTCAGAAGAAGTCATCAGGCTAGTTTTAGATAGCAAATATTTATATCAATTTTATTTGCAAGATAAAATTTCTTTTGAAAATTGGTGGCAGAATTTTTGTGATGACTGCTTTACTTCTTCTGGGATTCCTATGAGAGCGCTTAATGTCTCTTCGTCTGATAAGCTCTCGCCTGGATCTTTTGAAGCTTTTCACGATAACACGAGGATTGATAGTGGAAATGTTGCCTTGAATTCCTTCCTTGCTATGGTTCATCCTGATGTAGTTGATATTTTTGGTTTAGAATTGGTAGCTGAGGTAAGTGATCCGAAAAGTGGAATAATAGTGTCTTGGGTGAAAAATAATTTAAGTTCACAAAATATTCTTAACTCTGGTCAAATTGATTCTCTGTCTCCAGTGCAGTATGTTGCAACACGTGCTTCGTATTCTCTCATCAAAAATCCAGAAAAAGCTATATCTATTACCTATATTCACTCTCTAGTAAAACAAATAGAATCTCAATATCCAGGATTAATGACAGATGCTCTTGATACAAATTTTTTAAATGTTTCTCGTCTAACAGAAGTTTTTAGAGAGTTATCTAGGCAAAATATAAGTATTTCTGATTTTAAAGGGGTTCTTGAAGCTTTGGCTTCTTATTGTTCAATGGACGGTGCAGAAAAAGTAAGAAATGAAATTTTTGATTTGCAAGATGTTGTCGCTTATATAAGGCTTAAGTTTACAAAAGAAATAATACTTCCTACCTTAAGTGGTTCAAATGTAGTGAAGGCTATTATTGTAGACACCGAAGTAAGTGATATTTTTCAAGCGGTTAATTATAAAGGTGCTCATAAATCTCTAGGTATTAGACCTGACTTAGCAAATAAATTAAAGGTTTCTTTAGATTCTATTGCTGAGCCTATTAAAAGATTTGGAACTGGTTCCTTTACAGTTCTTTGTTCAGCAGAAATTTTTTATCAAGTGAAAAAATTCTTACAAGACTCTGATATATTTGCTCATGTTGTTAAGTATGAAGAAGTTAGTCCTGGTATTAGGTTAGAGCCCGTTGGGATTTGGAAGATTTGAGGGGGATTTTTTTGTAAGAGCTGGGGTTTTCAAGAGTTAAGTGAGAAATTTAATAATAAACTCCAAAAACTCTTGAAACTCCCAGCTCCTAAGGAAAATTATTAAACAAGGTAGTAACAGGACTTAATGACATTAGTACAAATTGAAGGAGTCAATATAAACTAATTTTAGCATCGAACTGAAATTACTCAATAAAACCAGGTATCTGTACAATATAAAGCAAATCTCTAAACAAACATCATCTAAACCATCATTAGTCTTTTATATATCTGATTTTCTTGTTAAAAATGAGTAATGAATGTACCAAGCAAAATAGCTGTTCCGATACTTCAAGGTTCTGTTGAAGATAATTTTGATATCCAGGGAGATTATTTAGAAACTCCATATGCCAGATCTTTTAAGGCAATTATGAAATCTAATCGTAGATCTGTATTGCTCTGGCTAGGAGCTTCTCCAGTGCAAGATGAAGCAAATTTTTTAGATTATTTAACTGCAATAGTTGATAGTGGCCTGTCAGTTGTGGAGGGAGCTGGTCTTACCAATGAAAGAATCCCATACGTTGCAATTCCTTTTATAGATGGACATAAAATAGTTCAAGGTAATATTGAAACTCGTGAAGGAGAAAGAAGAGTGCTATCAGCAATAAAAGCGATAGATAAACTTCATAAGAAAAATGTTTGTTCTGGAAATATTTCAGAATCGTCCTTTTGGATTGCTCGTGGGGGGGAATTTAATTTAATAGGAATTTTGCCTACTTTACTGGGTGGTGAGCCTATTGCAGATTCTTCGTATGTTGCTCCTGAAGTTCGAAGTTCAGGTGTTGTTACTTCTGAGGCAGATGTTTATTCTTTAGGAGTTCTTGCCTATAAACTTTTAAGTGGGCAAGATTATCAAGGTAATTATATTCCTTTATCTGAATACGTTGACGTTCCTCCTGTTTGGGGAGACACCGTTATAGCTCAATGTCTTTCTCCCGATCCTGCAATGAGGCCTAAGAATGCAAAAGTTATTCTAAACGAAATTACTGCAAGTAGAACTAGAACTTTTAAAGAGAATATGGCACCTGCTCAGATTCAAAAGTCGTTAACAAAAGGCAAAGGTAGTGGGAACAAAATGATGGTTTCTAGGGCTATTAGTAGAAGTAGTTTGCCTCAAAAAATGGAGCAACAGGAGCTTAAACGAGTTAAGTCATCTAAATTGCTAGCAGTTGGTGCAGTTGTGGCAGTTTGTTGTTTAGGGCTTTTGTTTTTTGTCTTTGGAAGAAAAGTTGGGCCAACTGTGCATCAAGAACCTGCAGTTTTGGTACAAACTTCCACTGGTGAAACAATAGATGTTAGAGAAGATAATCTTTCTGAGCTTAAGGCAAAATTGTTAACACTAAAAGCAGACTCTAATCCTGAGGCGCATTGGAATTTAATTCAATTAGCTAAAGATGCTGATAGTGTTGAAAAAAGGCAGTTAGTTGAAAAAACTTTGATAGATAGGTGTAAAGAGAATGGTTATGTAAAAAGTTCTCATCAAGTTCTACAGTGGATAAGAAATAATTCTAAAGATAAAATGCCCTTAGGGTATGAGTCTGTTTTAAAATCACTTGATCCTATTGCTCCGATGGAAGAGAAGGCAAAGTTTTTAAAAAGTGTATATCCGAAATATCCTAAACAAATTTTGAGATTAGCTGCAGCGCTTGCCTTTGAGTCTGGTGATTTGGAGAGCTATCAAGGATTGTTAAGTCAATTGGTAGGTGATAATTTGCAAATTGACGATGCTAATGAAAGATCGGCGCTTGCTCTAGTTCTCGCACATGAGCAGTTATCATTAGTTTTTGCAGATGATATTGTTCAATATAGACCTAAATTATCTGATGAAGATATATTATGGGTTTTAGGTAAGCTTGGTAAGAGAGGAGATGTTAACACGAGAGCTATAGCAAAAATGGCTCTTGAGAGAGGTTTACTTAAAAAAATTAGGAAAGTATTTGCTAGCATTATTCATGAAAGAAGCGATCTTTCGGCGGTTATTCTCAATTCTCTTATAAAAGCTGTTTCTGGTTCCTATGATAGAGATACTATAGATAGTTTTGGTAGATGGTACGATAGAGATGCTGAGAAAGTTTTATTGGCGGTCTCTGCTGATGTAGAGACACCCGATCTAATGGAAAGAGCATTTGAGATTACGGCTGGTAAGAATATTGTAACAGTGCCGAGTGCAGATATCGTTGAATGGGTAAGAGCAAACGATTGGGATAATCGAGGAAAATATACAAACTTAGTAGGTATTATTGCAAATTTAGATAGCTTTTCTGAGGAGAAATTTATTGAATGTATTAAAAGCTTAGATAATGAAATTAGGAAAACTAGCTTTAGAGATGTTTTAATAAAGTCTAAACATCCTGATATTCTAAGAGTGCTACTTCGAGATTATCCATTGTTGATTAATTTAACGACCAAATTAAGTTTATTGCGTCATCCGAATAAAGAGCTAAAAATTGCTGTAATTAAAGCCATAAATACAAATAATATAGGCGCATTGCAGCAGATTAAAAAATCTTTTGATAGGGAAAAAGATGAAGAAGTAAAAGAAGCGTATAGAAAACATTTCTGGGTTATTAAGGGAGATCAAAGGTAATGAACAATTTAATTACTAAACTAATGTTAGTGTGTTTTATTCTTTTTGTTTCATGTAGCGCAAAAGAATTGCCAGTTCCGAGACCTGCTCCTTATACAAAATTTGTGAAATTAAATGGTCAACAGGTATCTCTTTCTTCATTTAAAGGAAAAACTCTAGTAGTTATTTTTTGGGCAAAGTGGTGCAAGGGGTCTGTTAAGCTAATTAAAGAACTTGATTCTAGTGTTAAGAATACTTCAGAAAAAGAGTATATTGCAGTCAATCTTGATAAGCATGAAAAATCTCAAGAAGTAATTGATTTTATAAAATACCAAACTGGAAATAATTTAACTCATATGTTTTCTGGTAATGCTGAATACGATGAAGCTTACTACTCACTCGGTGGGAGAAATTTGCCACATATTCTAGTTATAGATCCTTCTGGCACTATTATTAGGAGTGGGCATGGGAAAGGAGTATTGTAGTTATACTGAAGGCAATTGAAAATTTCCTGAAGTTTGTTTCCCGGGACAATAAGATATGTTCGTCAAAATTAGGCTAAGACGGAGCAAGTATTAGACAAAAAGTGGAAAAACCAAATGACGACGGGTATTTCATTAGTCTCATTAAGTACTTTTACTTATAAATTTGGTAATTTTTTAAAAAAAATTAAAGCTAAGATCTCAAAAAACATCATAACTTATTAATAATATTCCCCTTTTTTTGCATTCAAAAAGAACCCAAAAGTTAGCAAAAAGCATCTTATAGTCGATAGGGTTTTATAAAAGCAAATGAAAGAAAAAAAGAGATTATTCAAAAGTGATTTAGGAGCAACTATTGTAGAAGGTGCAATTATACTCCCAGTAATGTTACTTTTATTTTTTGCTTGTTTTGATGTTTTTAGAGCGATAAGCCTTGCATCTGCTCTTGAGAGTGTAGCATATGAGGCTGGAAGAGTAGCATCTGCGGAAGAAGGTTTGTATGCTAGTAATACTGATCCATCTTGGTCAGACGACCCAAATGTCAATAGCGATAGACCAAGTCACTACGCCTTGTTTCAAAAAATAGATATGTTGATTGCAAGAAATAATGATTTAAATAATTTTAATGTTAGGTATAGCACCGATTATATACAAGAAGATCCAGCAGACCCTACACGTACTGAGTTAGTTAGAGTTGAATTTCAACTTGATTATCCTTTTTTATTTAAAGCTCTTCCTACGGGAAAAGCGTGGTTTAATAGTTTAATGATTGATAAAGAATTAGAACTTCCAAAACTGAATTAATAATGAGAAGAATGAAAAAAATGAAGAAAAAAATTATAGGAGCAACCTTAGTAGAAGCTGCAATTATAGCGCCGATTCTATTTGCCTTAGTCTTATTTGCTCTTCACATTATGCTTACTTTTGCTGGGTCAAGTTTAAGTGAAAGCGTTATAAGTACTGTTATGGATGAGGTTAGGGTAGAATCTGAATTTTTGAAATATGATCCTCCAGCTTCTGGTACTTGCGATGTAAATTCTGGAAATGAAATTTGTATAAAGTTAAAAGAGTATCAAGCAGAAATAAAAGAGAAACTTAAAGCCTACTTTTCTGAGCCATCAACGGATAGTTTTCTTGCTTTAAGAATTCCAACTGCAGCTGAAAAACAAGATTTTCTTACTAAGTCTTTTAACTCAAATGTAATTGTTGGAATGGATGTTGATAGTCCCGTAATGTTGAGTTTGCCAAATAGTGCTGATTCTTTTAGAAATGCTTTAAAAAATATGCCTGCGTATGTGAAAGTTTTTTATAGTACTTACGGAATAAGTAGTAATTTACGATTTGATAAATCCGCATCACTTGCTAGATTTTATGAAGTTGATAAAGCAAAAAGTAGATTGCTATTAGTTGATTGTGATGGGAATCCTCGAGGAAGTGCAAGTTTTGGAACAGATCCTGATGGCTCTTGCAATTGTGCTTCAACTGGTCCACAGGGGCGTGTTGATAAAGTTACAGGTACATGTTTTGACTGTGCAACTATTGGCGGTTTTGCTTCGCATGTTTTTGGAAATTATGTTGAGAATGAGCAGGGGTGTTGGTTAGAAGAGGAGAGTTGTAGTGATTCTTGGAGTGGTTTGTTTGATACTCAAACAGATCCTGTTACAGGTGTCGTAACTTGCGAATGCCTTGTCGGTTTAGATTTTAATTCTCTGACTAAGACTTGTGAATGTAGTCCTGCAACTCCACCAACTGGCGGAAGTAATCCATTCTTATGGAGTCAAGTAGGAGACTATGCATATAACCCTGCCTTTGAATCATGTACGTGTAGTAACCCTATTATCGATCAAGCAGCTTGTGATGCTGAATATGGTTTAAAAGATGATATGAGTGGTTCCTTAGCAACTCCTAGGACGGGTAGTACTAATAAATGGGCAGGTTGTGGATGTGTTTGTAATGGTTGTAACCAAGGAAGTATTAGAGCTTATGCTCGTGCAACGATTGCTAATAATTGTAATTGTTTAGAGTGTAGTCCCAATTATTCAGTAAATCCTACAACTTCTCGATGTGAGTGTAGCAATCCAGTACAAGATACCGATCCTTCTGCTCCTAGATATTGCGAGCCTCCAATGGTTATGAAATATGATAATTATGGAGCTCCTTGTTCTTGTGGCTGTCCAACACCTGCTCCAGGAACTTGTGATGGGGGAACTCCAACTGGGGCTAATTGCACATGTACTTGTCCTACCGGAGAATCTCTATTTAACGGTGTATGTGGAGCGTCAGACGGAGGAGAAACAGGAACATGAGTATGAAAAAATCTAAAGGCTTTATCCTACCAGTATCTGCATTTGTGTTAATACTACTCCTTAGTATAAGTAGTTTTGTTATATGGCTAAGTAGTCATAATATGACAAGTATTAAGGGTAAAAACATTTCAGATGCGCTCTCTCTGGTTATCTTAAGAGAGTACCAGCAACATTTTTGTGAAGATTTATCGGGAGAGTATCCTAGCACATATCAAATTAGAGAGTGTAATAAAGAGAAATATGCATATGCCATGCTTGAGGCTAAAAAATATTTAGAATCACAAGATAATTTTTTTAAAGACTATGAGTTGGCATGTACTCCTACATTGAATATAGCTGGCGTACGTGTATGTCCGTACAATCTTTTAGAAAGTAGTGTTACAAATATTTTTAAAGTTGAGTTGGGAAAATATTTTGATGAGTTGCCTACAGTTTCAGGATCGAACCCCTGTAGTAATAACTATCCTTGTTGGAGAAGCTTCGAAATTGCTCGTGAACCTGCATTTGCGAACGCTGTTAGAGTTCGAGGAAGAGTGACTGAAAGTGAAGATAAAGGATCTTTTGTTAGTTTTTTTAATAAATATAAATATTCTGAAGAGATAGAATTTGAGAGTTTTTCTAGAGTTATACCTATGGCTGGGTTTTTTCTCGGTGATTTATCTGCTTCTATACAATCTTCTACTCACATTTCTATTCCACACATGAATGACTATACTCAAGGAACTTCTAATCCTTGGTTAACTGATGATGCAAGATTTCCAACTTCACCTCAACTTCCTTCCTTGCCTCCAAGTCCTGATAAGTTTATTGCGCAACCTAGTTTTTTTGCATTTAATGCATATGATGATGGAGGAGCACTTCAAATTGGCCTTGAAGCTGGGGACCCAGGAGATATCATTCCTCCTCATCAAAGAGAGCTTTATTGGAAACATATGAGAGATTTTCGTGCAGATATTCCTTTTGCTTATAGAAACTTCCCGTTTATTCATACAAAAGATGACTATGCTTTAATTACCCGCTTTACTGAAGAGCCTGAATCTTTTTTAGCGTATGATGGTAGGGGCTTTCATGTCGATCCAACAGATGCAACTAGTAATATAAATATGTTTCAAGGTACGGCAGCAGATATCCCGTCTGCGTATAGTAAAATTGATTTATTTAGGCGAGGTAGTGAAGTAAATCTTGCAAGTCCGACAACATACTTAGGAGCTGAACCCTTACGTTCAGTTTTAAAAGGTTTAAATAGAGCACTACAAAAATTTATTCAAAAGGGCAGTGTTCATTATGATGATTTTGGAATTATTTTTTATACTGGAGATCCAAATGGTTTAAAGTGGAATCACACTGGTCTCCTAGGAAAGAGTTATGCATATTGGTTAAATGTGTTAGATTATGAAAATTTTCAAAGCATAGATAACTTTAATAATATCAGTAACGGTGTTCATGGTCCAGAATTAACACCAATAAATAGTCCTCTTTGGGTGCGCTTAGGTTTATTCCCGCACCCTAGTGATTCAACACCATCTTTGCCTGCTTTAAACGAAGCTATTCGTCAATTGTCGCAAGGAGATCAGGATAGGCAGCTCTTTATTGCAAATATTAGTGATAATTTGCCGACTTGTTTTAGAGATGGAGTTGGGTATGACTGCGGATCAGATGCTGAGTCATATGTTAAAGCAATGAATGATACAAGAAATTTTGTTTCAAATTCATTAGTTGGAGATGGAAGTTTTCCAACTCAATATCATAATTTAATGATAGGTACTGCAGCAAAAGGTCATTATTGGTATGAACAAAAAGATGATGGAACATGTAAAGATGATGAAGAAGTGCGTTTAGAAGGACGGGATTTTGTTCAAAACACTCCGTACGAATCAGTTACTGAAGATAAATGGAGACTGAGATTTAGATATCCACTTAATATTGCTGGACATGGATATCAATTCTCTTTAGCAACTGGTGGTATTTTTAAAAGTTTTTATACAAAAATTGGAAATCCTTTTACTTCTTCTCCTTATATTGATAGAGCTCTATATAATTCTCCTACTTCTTGTGCCCAAGGCGAAAGTTATTGGTGTAACGTTGTTACTGGGGGAGGTACTAATAATGCATATATTGACTCACAGCTTATAGGTTCAGGTTGTGAAACAATTGATGAGACTATTGAAGATTTTGTTGACAATCTTTTTGATCAAAACTCGCACTTTCAATTGTTAAAAACACCAAGATATGCTGGGCGGTATTTTGATAGTGCGATTCAAAACAAAATGAGTAATACTTCTGGTGCAACAGGTTTGCCAGATACACCTGATGGTAGTCCACCTATTCCTTGATCTATTGAATAGAAAACTTTCTCTCGCAAGAGAGAGTACAAGAGAGAGTAAAATAGTAGAGGTTTTCAAGAAGGAATTATTCTGAAAAGACTTTCTTGTATAACTCTATTTTTCAATGTCCTTTAAAATTATAATCAATCAAGGAATATTTAGAAAAATATAAAAAAGTTACTTACGCTTATGACGATTTTTCTTTAAGCGCTTACGATACTTATGCTTATTCATTTTTTTTTGTCGTTTTTTTATTACGCTTCCCATGGCCTGAAAAATCTCAAAATTAAAATCTCAAAAATTATTATTACTTAATATTTGGTGTCAAAACAGTATAACAGAATTTAATTAAATGCCAAATAGCAGTTTTATTAAATAAAACAGCTATTTATCTAAGTTCTAATATAGCTATATGCCGGAGAAGGGACTTGAACCCCCACGCCTTGCGGCACTAGATCCTAAGTCTAGCGTGTCTACCAATTCCACCACTCCGGCAAAGACCTGTTTATATTAATGTTTAGTAGGAATTTGTCAATATGTTGAAGAAATATAAACAGTCAAAATAGCTTTGTAGTAAGTTAAGCTTAAATATCATACTGCTGTTTCAAGCCAATATTAAAAAAAATTTGTTTTTAATAAAATTTTACTAAAGATTTTTAATTAAAAATGTTTCTTCTCATTCGTTTGTTTAAATCCAGCACAATTGATACTATGTCATAATAACTTTTAACTAAAATAAATATGTCAAAACAAAAAGAAAAAACTAAATTCGAAATAAAAAAAATAGATGAAATTACAAGAGAAACACAATTTATAGTTTCTGCTGATAAGCTAAAGCCTCTTTTCGATGCTAGGTTAAAACAGATTTCAAGTACTGCTAATCTTAAAGGTTTTAGACCTGGGAAAGCACCTCTAGCAACTATTCAAAAAATTTATGGTGAGCAAATTTATGCTGAAATAGTTTCTGAAAAGTTAAGAGAAAAAATAGGAGAGTTAGCAGAGAGCTCGGAAGAGACAATTGTTTCTATGCCTAAAGTGGATATGATCTCTTCTGAACTTGGAGAAGACTTAGAAGCTAAGTTTACTTTTTCAGTCTTTTTTGAACCAGAGGTTAAAGATTATGACAAGTTTGAAATTGAGGTTGAGAAAGAAGAAGTCACAAAAGACAAGATAGAAGAAGTTATTAACAATTTACTTCGGAATAGAGCGAAGTTTGAAAAAGTCGAAGATAGAAAAAAAACTATTACTGGGGATTGGGTTCAAGGGGTAGTAACTATTTCAACTAAAACAGGTAAGGGTGAGAAGTTGCAACCTGAACCTTTTTTTATGAAGTTGGGAGAGAAGAAATATCCAGAGAAGGTTGAGACCGCACTTACAGATGCAGAAGTTGGTACTAATGTAGAAATTGAAGATAGGTTGCCAGCAAATCATCAAATTAAGTCTATTGCTGGAAAAAATTGTGTTTTTAATTTTTCAATTGAAGAGATTCATGAAGAAAAATTACCTGAGCTTAATGATAAGTTTGTAAAAGAACTTGAGCAGGAAAAATTTCAAACTGTAGCTGAATTAAAGAAAGATGTAGAAAGTAATCTAAAAAAAGAGCTTGAAAATCAGCAAAAAAGTTTAGTTTTAGAAAAAATTACAGATATTTTAATTGAAAGAAATCCATTTAAATTGTCTGAAGATTTAGTTATGCGTGAAAGTCAAAGGTCAGCATATATGGCTTTTGGAGATCCGAAGAAGAATAAACTAGAAGATTTCGATCCTATGCAATCAACTCAGATGTTTGGAGCAAGATCTGAGAAAATGCTTCGCAAGTGGGCATTACTTGATTCTATAGCTAAGAAAGAAAAATTTGAGACTAACGATTCTGACTTAGAGAAAGAAGCAGAGAAGATATCTGAGCAAACTGGAGAAGATTTAGATAAAGTTACTTCAAGGATTACTTCAAACGAACAAAAAGAGAGCTATCTTATTAAACTTACCAGAGAAAAAGTTTTAGACTTTCTTGAAAGTAAAACAAAGGTTAAATTTGTAGCTGTTAAAAAAACTGAGGCTGAAGATGTTCAAAAAACATCAAAGCCTAAAGTGAAAGCTAAAACAAAAAAACAAAAGGCTGCTTAAATGAAAAATAAAGAAACAAAAAATTTAAATTATGTTCCATATGTAATAGAACAAACTGGTAGAGGAGAGAGGTCTTACGATATTTATTCTAGGCTTCTTAAGGAAAGGATTGTTTTTCTTGGTGGTGAAGTTAATGATGCTGTTGCCAATGTAATAGTTGCTCAGTTTCTTTTTTTAGCAAGTGAGGATCCAGAAAAAGATATTTCCTTATATATCAACAGTCCTGGTGGATCTGTAACTGCTGGAATGGCAATATATGATACTATGCAATACATAAAGCCTGATATTGCTACAGTTTGTATTGGTCAAGCTGCTAGTATGGGTGCTGTCCTTCTAGCTGCGGGTGCGTCTGGAAAAAGATCTGCTTTAACTCACTCTAGAATAATGATTCATCAACCACTGGGTGGTTTTCAGGGACAAGCCTCTGATATTGAAATTCATGCGAGAGAAATTGGAAGAATAAAAAAAGAGTTAAATCAAATACTTGCAAAGCATTCTGGTAAAACTGAAGCTGATTTGCAAAATGATAGTGATAGAGACAATTTTATGTCCAGTGCAGAAGCCTTAGAGTATGGTATAATAGATGCTATATACGAAAAACAGTAAATGCACTTTAATTAAATAATTTAGAGAGTAAGTAAAAAATTGGCAAAAAAAACTACCAATAACAGCTTTGTGTGTTCCTTTTGTAACAGAAATCAGGAAGACGTTCGTAAGTTAATACAAGGTCCAGGTGTATTTATCTGTGACGAGTGTATTGAGCTTTGCAATGATATTATTGCTGATGAAGTAGAACAGGATACTAATGTTCAGGTAGGGTCATCTTCTTCAGTTCCAAAGCCTTATGAGATTAAGACTTTTTTAGATGAATACGTTATTGGTCAAGATTTTGCTAAAAAGGTTCTTTCTGTAGCAGTTCATAATCATTACAAGAGAATAGAGAATAAGCACGTAGCCTCTGAAGTTGAAATTGCAAAATCAAATATTTTATTTGTTGGGCCAACTGGTACAGGTAAAACTCTACTTGCCCAAACTTTAGCTAAAGTTCTAAAAGTTCCTTTTACTATTACTGATGCAACTACTCTTACAGAGGCTGGGTACGTAGGTGAAGATGTAGAAAACATTATATTGAATTTATTACAAGCAGCTGATTATGATGTTGAAAAAGCAGAGCGAGGAATAGTCTATATAGATGAAATAGATAAAGTTACTAGAAAAGCAGAAAATCCATCAATTACGCGAGATGTTTCTGGTGAAGGTGTGCAACAAGCTCTTTTAAAAATGCTTGAAGGTACTATAGCTAGCGTTCCTCCAAAAGGTGGAAGAAAGCATCCACAGCAAGAATTTCTTCAAGTTGATACAAGTAATATATTGTTTATTTGTGGTGGTGCTTTTGTTGGATTAGAAGAAATCATTAGTCAAAGGCTTGGGAAAAAAAGACTTGGTTTTGGTCTAGGCTCGGATGAAGAAAAAACGCAAATCTGGGATCCAAAAAAACAAAAGAAAGAATTGTTTGGAATGTTAGAACCTGAAGATTTGCTAAAATATGGTTTAATTCCAGAATTTATTGGAAGACTTCCTTTAATTGCAACTCTTGAAGATTTAGATGAAGAGGCTTTGCTTCAAATTTTACAAGAGCCTAAAAATGCACTTACTAAACAGTATAAAAAGCTATTTGAATTAGAGTCAGTTTCGCTTAAATTTACAGAAGGAGCTCTCAGGGCAGTTGCTCAAAAAGCTATTGCAAGAAAGACAGGAGCTAGAGGGCTAAGGGCTATATTGGAAAAAATTATGTTGGACTGTATGTATACTGTGCCATCTGATCCAGATATTGCTGAAGTTGTTGTTTCTGAAGATTCCGTTAATAAAGACGAGCAGCCTCTAATTGTTTATAATGCTGGGAGCAAAAAAGAATCAGCTTAGTATCTTTTTGTTTCGGCGTTCTGCAGTCTGCTTTTAGCCTATGTTTTTCGAGTGTTTATAACTATTGTTTCTTAATTTTGTTTTAGATTTAGGAAAATGGTAATCTATACTTATGTCGATACCACAAAAGCAAAGTCCTCAGTCTCCTGAAAATATTGCGGCTGACTTTAACAGGCAAATACATGATAACCTGAGATCTCTTAATCCGCCGAGGTTTTCTAGACGAAAGATATTTAAAGCTACTATGTTGACTTTTACAGCTGGCTCATTTTTAGCGGGAATGTCATATCTGCTTAACCACGCTCCATCAAAATTTGATTTTTTAAAAAATATTTCTACTGAATTACTTAGAAATTCTAAAAGAGAGGAGTTTTCTATGCTTTGTAGAAATATAGTAAAAGATCTTGCTGAGTATTCGCCTTACTTTAGGCAAGTGGATGCACTTTTAGAAGAAAATCAAGATTTTCAATTTTGTAAATTAGAGTGTAAAGAAGATTACGATAATCTCCCTAAAGGAATTGGAGAAGCAGTTAAACATGCTAGCTCTAGAATAATAGTTGGGCAAACTAGTGTATGGGATGGAAATGCTTTCACTGTACTTAATGAAAAGAAAGTTTATTTTCTATTTGATAAAATGGAAGAAAGAGACCGACCTTTTCTTGAAGTTTTTTTTGAAGCTTTTTCAAATGAGTCTTCTCATATATTTGACTTAAGTGAATACCTGCGAATGAAAGACGAAAAAGTAAGATCGCAAGAAGAGCGTCTAGATAGACTCATGGTATTGGTAAGATCTGAAATATTATCAAGTATTGTTCAAGAGCTCTATAGCAGCTCCACGGATGATATGAGTATATCTGATGTTTTTTTTACGCCCTCAATACCTGGAGAAAGAATAGAGGAAAAAGAACTTAGAAAGATATTTTTACAGTCTGTACGTGAGAGAGTAAATATTGACTTTCCTGATGTCAAAAAACATGAAAGAAGAAGAGCGGAGTACTATCAAGAGCTTATAGGGAAAATGTATCGTAGATTGTTTTCTGCTTCCTTCCAGGAAGAACTTCATCAAGAGCTTCAGCAAAGAGGTATAACTAAAGAGGCTTCTTTAATCGATAGAAATAGTTAGTTAAAAAGTAATAAAACTAACCCTATAATTGTTTAGGCCTAACATCTACTTGAAACCTTGCCTTAGAGTGATTAGATTAACCATACTGAAATAAAAATGTAGCTAAAATAGAACAAGTGACTGATTTTTTTATATAAATTCACTTTTTTAAGTTAAAGTACATATTTTTACCCTATTGTGGTTTCTTTTTGCCTTAAATAGCATCTAATTAGTGTAGACAGTAGAAAGACTTATTTTAAAAGACCTGAGATTGATTTTCTTAGGCATATTTATGGGAATTTGCTTATGACTTCTTCAAAGAAAGAAAATATACCTTTACTTGCCTTAAGAGAGCTAGTTGTCTTCCCGCAACAAGTCGTTCCTTTATTTGTTGGTCGTGAAAAAAGCGTTAGAGCTATAGAAGAAGCTCAGAAGAATAAGAAGTATATTATGCTTGCAGCTCAAAAAGATGCGAGAACCACTAATCCTGGAGAAAAGGATATTTTTCAAGTAGGGACTCTTGGTGAAGTTGTTCAGCTTATTCGTTTAGCTGATGGTCCAATAAAGGTTTTAGTAGAAGGAAAATCAAGGGCTAAGATTACAAAGTTTATTGATGATGATGAATTTATGAAGGTTCATGTTGAGGAACTAGTTCCTTCTCCTGAAATTAGTACTGAACTAAAAGCTTTAATGAGATCTGTAAATACAACGTTTGAGTCGTATGTAAAACTTGGTAAGAAAGTAAATCCAGAAATGGTTATGCAAGTTAATGCAATTGAAGATCCGAGTAGGTTAGCAGATCAGATAGTTGTTCATTTAACTATTAAGTTAGAAGATAAGCAGGATATTCTAGAAACAATTGAACCGCAAGATAGGTTAAATAAGATTCTTGAACATATGAAGTCGGAAATTGAAATTCTTCAAGTTGAAAAAAGAATCAGAGGTCGTGTTAAAAAACAAATGGAAAAAACTCAAAAAGAGTACTATCTAAACGAACAAATGAGAGCTATTCAGAAAGAGTTAGGTGATAAGGATGACTTTAAAAACGAAGTGCAGGAGTTAGAAGAAAAACTTCGAGGTAAAAATATGCCTGATGAAGCTCGTGAAAAAACTGAAAAAGAGATTAGAAAGCTTAAAATGATGTCTCCTATGTCGGCGGAAGCTACGGTTGTTAGAAATTATGTTGATTGGATGCTATCACTTCCATGGAATGAAGATTCTGAAACACAGATTGACTTAGATAATGCTGAAGAGGTTTTAGATAGAGATCATTACGGTTTAGACAAAGTTAAAGAAAGGGTGCTTGAGTATTTAGCAGTTCAAAAGCTTGTTGAGAAAATAAAGGGGCCGATACTTTGTCTTGTTGGTCCTCCAGGTGTTGGGAAGACTTCTTTAGGACGTTCCATTGCTGAATCAACTGGAAGAGAGTTTGTTAGGGTTTCTTTAGGTGGTGTTAGAGATGAAGCTGAAATAAGAGGTCATCGAAGAACATATATTGGAGCCTTACCTGGAAAAATTATTCAATCTCTAAAGAAAGCCGGAAAGAGTAATCCTTTGTTTCTGTTAGATGAGATTGATAAAATGTCGACTGATTTTAGAGGAGATCCTTCTTCGGCTTTATTGGAAGTTTTGGATCCACAACAGAATGAGACATTTAATGATCATTACTTAGATTGTGACTATGATTTATCTAATATCATGTTTATTACAACTGCAAATACTCTGCATACTATTCCAGGTCCATTAATGGATAGAATGGAGATTATTAGAATTTCTGGTTATACAGAAATCGAGAAATTGTCGATTTGTAAGAAGTACTTATATCCAAAACAGGTTAAAGAGAATGGTTTGGCTGAAAAGAACTTAACTGTTACCGATGAAGCTTTTATGGAGCTTATTAGAAGGTATACTAAAGAGGCAGGGGTTAGAACTTTAGAGCGTACTATTTCTACGGTTTGTAGAAAAGCTGCAGTTGAAATTGTAAAAAAAGGGCAAGATCATTTAGTAGAGGTCACTAAAGATAATTTAGTAAATTATCTTGGACAGCCTAAGTTTAACTATGGAATGGGTGAAGACGAAGATCAAGTTGGAACTTGTACCGGCCTTGCTTGGACTGAAGTTGGAGGAGTTCTTTTAGTTATAGAAACAACTATTTTACCTGGAAAGGGAAGACTTCAAATTACTGGTAAGCTCGGTGATGTAATGCAGGAATCTGCTAGAGCTGCTTTGAGTTATGTAAGATCTAAGTCAGAAATGCTAGGACTTCCACGTGATTTTTATGATAAAATTGATATCCATGTTCATGTTCCTGAAGGTGGTATCCCTAAAGATGGACCTTCTGCTGGAATCACAATTGCTACATCAATAGTTTCTGCTTTGACAGGAATACCAATTGATAAAGAAGTTGCAATGACAGGAGAAATTACTCTTAGAGGGAATGTTCTTCCAATTGGAGGATTGAAAGAAAAATGCCTTGCTGCTCATAGAGGCGGGATGAAGAGAATAATGTTTCCTAAAGAAAATGAGAAAGATGTAGAAGAAATTCCTGAAACTATCAGAAAGGATCTAGAGCTTATACCTGTCGATCATGTTGATAAGGTGCTTTTTGAAGCTCTTAAATGTGACGGTCCTGAGGGTTTTGCAAATCTTCTTTCAAGAAAAGAAGATAGAGATGCTAACTACTTTGATATTACAGGCGATGATTCTGAAGATAGCACTGGGAATGGTAAATCTGATTCTAGTGTTGTAACGCATTAGTTTTTTTTATTAAGCTCTTTTAGTTAAGACAAAATATTGACTTGCTGTCTTTAAGTAATCTAAATTTCATAGCCCACAGGCTCTACTTTAAGTCGAGTAGAGAAAAAGCTAAAATATTGATTCTTTATTGCTTCAAAGCCTAAATTAACCCTTGTTGTCAGCATTTAAATTTTTTGATAGCCTCTATAAGCGTCGGGCGCTTAGCTCAGTTGGTAGAGCATTAGCCTTACAAGCTAAGGGTCAGTGGTTCGAGCCCACTAGCGCCCACCACACTTCGCTCTAGCCTTTGGCTAGATGCTTCGTGTGGCAGGCCTCTCGTTTGTGGGGGGGTCATTAGTTTTTCTAATAATTTAGTTTTTCTAACTATATGGAAATTTTAATTTGTAGATTTAGTCTCGTGAAATTTTGTTTCCTTAAAATAATTGGCTTATTCTTCACGTGAAAATTCAATCTTTAGTATCTCCGTTTAATTTCTATACTCTTGGCCTCTATACCCTTGGCATGATTTAAGGCTATGAGTTCACTTGTTTACATTCTAGTGTTTTACCTAATTGGTGTAACCGCTCTAGGTCTTCGCTCTAAGCGGAAGGATGATGGGGAAAGTCTAATAGCAATCGCTCCCGGGTGATAAAAAGTGCAAAAAGCAATTTCCGAAAAAGAGCTTTTTAGACTAATTTTTAATCGTAATTTAGAATCTAACTTTAGGTGCATCTTTAGCAACCTTAGCTTCGTTTGCATCCATTGCAAAAAATTGTTTGCTTTCAAATCCTCCAATTCCAGCAACAAAGTTATTAGGGACTTGAGTCATTGCTGTATTGTAGTCAGCTGCAGCGTCGTTGTAGTGCTGTCTTGCAAAGCTAATTCTATTTTCTGTTGAAGTAATTTCTTCTTGAAGTTGAGCAAAGTTTTCATTTGCTTTTAGTTCAGGGTAGCTTTCAGAAAGAGCAAAAAGCTGTCTTAAAGCGCCAGTAAGAGAATTCTCAGCTGTCGCTTGATCTTTTACGTTTCCTGCGCTCATTGCAGAGTTTCTAGCGTTTATTACTGCTTCTAGAGTATCCTTTTCATGAGAGGCATAACCTTTTACTGTTTCTACTAAGTTAGGAATTAGGTCATGTCTTCTTTTTAATTGAACATCAATTTGTGACCAAGCATTACCACACGATATTCTCTTTTTTACTAAAGAGTTGTAGGTGCTAACAAACCAAATAACAGTTAATACTATTACTGCAATTATAATTCCCGTAAGTGACATAATTTATCCTATAATAATGTTTTTAGAATCTTCTGGGTCAAATTTTGGTTCTTCTACACTAAAACTACTGATTTCATTTGCATCTAAAACGTCTATATCAACGCTAATTTCTCCGTCCTGAGAAAGTTTTTCAAGAGCAACTAGTTCTAATTGAACAGTTCCATCTCTATTTTCTTCTTCAAGATCGAAATCATCAGGTGTGATATAAAAAACTAAAAAATTTCCCGCCTTTTCAGAAGAGGTCGAAATGTTAGGAGTAATCTCCTCTTCATCATTGTTTCTGTCTCTTGTAAAGAAAACTGAACTTCCCTTAACAAATTCAAGCTCTTCAGGAAAGTTAATCTTTAATGCTATGCCGTCAGCATGAATAGAGGAAATATCTATAGTTGCTCGAACTCTATCCTCAGGATCTACCTTATTTGGAGCAATATTTAAGTTAACAACTCCTGCGCCAAAAAACTCATTGCTATCATCACTTCCTCCTCCACATGAAAAAGTGAATACAATTAAGAGTAAAATACTTAAAAACCTTGTCATTTTCTAACCCTATTTAATGTCTAGTGCATATTATTAATCAATTATGCTAAGTGGACAAGATGGAAAAAGTAAGGTAAACCTTTATATTTATTATATTTTGTCAAGTATTGAGATGAATCAAAACGTATCTGAGCAGATGAGGACTAAGGAGCTAAGCCAAGAATTTAGAAAAGACTTGGTTAAGACTAGGAGCCCGCTCTGCACATTTCCAAATATTTTCTTTTTCTTATGTTTTTTAATATACGCATATCTCTTTTATGCAGATATTTCAGAATTTTGGTTTAACCCTGAATGGGTTACCGATGATGCATTGCAACAGCTCTTTCCATTGCACTCAGTGCTTGATTCAGAAATTTTTGAAGGAGATTTGATTTCAGAAACTATGAAAGGTTATCTAGCTCCACTTCATTACTATTCTCTTTATTTTTTCACTTACCTAACTCAATCACCAATAATGGCAGCTCATTGGGTAATGCTAATTCAAGTTTTGCTAACCTTAGTTTTTGTTTTTTTAGCAGTTAAAGAAAAATCAAACATTGCACCTGCTTTTTTCGCTCTAACTTGGTTATTGCATACAAGAACCTTTATGCAACGAATAACTGGTGGCCTTCCTCGGGGCTGGGCAGCCTTTATACTTCCTGCATTTTTGTATTTTGCTTTTAAAAAAAATCATAAAGCTATGCTTTTATTGTTAGCTGTTGGTATTATGCTACACCCACCGGCAACTTTTTTAGTGGGAGTTGCTTATGGTTTGATACTGTTTGTTGGTAGCCTTAAAGCAAGTACGCGAAAAATGTATATAAAGCCTTTTATTGTCTTATTGCTACTCTCTCCTATCTACGCCTTTACGACCTTCCAAATAATTAAGAGGCCAGATGAGGTAGGGCAGATGGTAAGTTTTGAAGAGGCTTCTAAATTGCCAGAACTTCAAAGACCTCATGGTAGATTCCCCTTTATGCCGTTAGATTCAGTGTGGAATGAAGTTAGATTATATGGTTATCAACCTTTTTGGCATAGGCTATACAATCCAGGTAGGTTTTTAAAAAGAAGTATGCCTTACTGGATTTTTGGATTTTTCTCCGTATTATTTTTTGTTAGTTTTTTCAGAAAGCGAAAATTAATGCCAAAAGAACTTTTTTATTATTTAGTAGCTATAATTTCAGTATACTTTGCTTCAAGAATTTTAGCTTTTAAGTTATACGTGCCCAATCGTCATTTACAACTTCCAATGTCTATTTTTTGGATTTGTTTTTTTACAATTGGAATTTGGAATGCTTTTGTGAAGGGTAATTCTGATAATTCTAAATTGCGAAATTCTTACCTGCCAACTATTTTGTATA
>CALJRW010000015.1 GCA_937976335.1 uncultured bacterium
CTCACTAAATTTGAAGTAACTTTATTAGCGCTTCTAACTCTTCAGATAAAACTTTTGCAAGGATAAAATCCGTCTCCTTTAAAGCCAATTCTATTTTCGTTTCAACTGATTTTTTCTTTTGTTCAATTTCTAAATAGTCCATGTCAAAATGACTAGCATAAATCATCTTTCTAAATTTTCGCATACTCATTTTTCTAATTGTCTTATCTTCAATGATTAAAACATAATCCATACAGTTTACTACAGAATAGAAATCATGAGAAATCATTAGTATGGCACCATTATAGTTTTCTATGGCTTTTTCCAGTGCTATTTGTGAATAGGTATCTAAATGACTTGTGGGCTCATCAAGAAGCAACAAGTTTGCTTTACTAGCAGAAATTTTAGAAAGTTGAAGCATATTTTTTTCTCCACCAGATAAAGATCCTATCTTTTGATTAATAGCTTCTTCTTCAAACCCATAGTTTGAAATATGTGATGTAATTTCTTCACAGGTTTTAAACCCAGCCTCGAAGAACTCTTCAAGTATGGTATTAGACTCCTTTAATGTTTTGCCTTGAATTTGAGATAAATAAGCTACTTCAACCTGCTTACTTATCTCAATAGAATCATTATTATTTTCATAGATTTCTCGGAGCAACGTGGTTTTCCCGGTACCATTTGAACCAATAAGAGCTACTTTATCAGTAGATTTAATCTCAAAGTTAACATTTTCTAGAAGCAGCTCATCAAAGGCAAGGCTGTAATCACTAACTTTTAAAGCAGTGGTTTCTTCCACCTCATTACGTGCAAATAAACTGATATTCGGCTGTTTAATATCTACAAAAGGTGCTTTAATTCTACGCTTTTCTAATCTTTCTTGAATCTTAACTCTAGCATTTAGAGCTTTCCCTCTAGCAGCTTCAGGACGTTCAGTGGCGATGATTCTTAGTTTTTTTATTAACTTCTCGTTTCTCTCGAGTTCTTCATTATCGGCAATAGCCAGTTCTTGCAACTCAATTTTAGTTTGAAGTAATGAGAAGTTATAATCTATATAGCTTCCATCAAACTCTTGGAGTTCCATGTTTTCTAGGTGCAGAATTTTGTTGAAACAATGATTCAATAGATATCTATTGTGCGTAATAATTAACATTGTTCCCTTATGTGAATTAATTAGATTTTTAAGAGAATTAAGGTTTTCAAAGTCTAAAAACACATCGGGTTCATCCATAATCATTAACTCTGGACTATTTAGCATTTCCTTAACTACTTGAATTAGCTTAAATTCCCCACCACTTAGCTCAGATACCATTAAATCTTTACACTTGCTTAAGTTTGCAAGATTTAGGTTTTTATTAATGTTATTTTCGAAATCATTCCCATTTATTGCCTCAAATGCATCTAAAGCTTCTTGGTACTTTTCTAGTAAAGAATCAATATCGGTGGATGTTTCCATCTCAGTGCAAATAGCTGTTATTTCATTTTGTACCTTGATAAATTCTTCCCCGATATACTCAAAAACCGTAGTTTCTTCCATTTCGCCCTGTTCTGAGAATTGACTTACATACCCAATTCTACAATTTGGGGGTACCTCGAGCTTACCATCGAACATATATTTTTCTGGATCCATGATTATATCTATCAATGTACTTTTTCCGCTGCCATTTGTCCCTATAAAAGCACAATGCTGCCCCTCTTCTAAGGTAAATGAAATGTTATTAAATAGATCCTTTTGCGGAAATGAGTAGGACAAGTTTTCAACTTTTATCATATTATTACCTCTCTTTATCATAAAAAAAGATCCTATAAAAATAAGCTCTTAAATATTTTATCTTCTAATTGTAATTTTACACTTAATTTTTATATAGTAAAGACTTTCTACTAAGGTTACCATTGATAGCATAACACTCTTTACCACTAAGTTCAATGGTTTAAAAAATCTACTAATATATAAACCCTTTATTTAATGCAAAAAAAATACTATAATTAAGAGCATGATATATTAATTATAGCTACAAATTAAAAATATAAAGGACAAGCCATTTTAACTGTAAATTTAGGTAAGGTTTGTCTATAAATAGAGGAGTTTATGCATGAGAAAAAAAGATATACTTGAGTTAAAAAGGCGTTTTAAAAAAGAACAATGTACCTTCACTAAAATGACTGGCTGCTATGTTACTGGAGAAAAACATAGTATTTTAAAATTTAGAGAAAGTTTTCTAAATTTAGAGGAGGATGATTACTTTAAATACTTAGAGATTGCTAAAAAAGTACTGTCTGGAACTATTGGGAATAATATTCTAGAACTCAGCTTCCCAGTTAATGAAGATTTTATAAATGAAAGACAAATTTCTCTTATGCAGCTTAAAAGTAGTCAATTAAAGGATGATGCTCTTCTCGATAATTTTTATGATTTGATTATAGATAATTATGATTACACTGGTAATTTTTTAATACTCTTTTTTCATGATGCCTATGATGTTATTACCAAAACCAAAGATAATGTAAAGATAGATGAATCTGAAGAAGTATATGAATATGTGTTATGTGCAATATGTCCAGTTTCACTTTCAGAGCCTGGTCTTAGATACTTTGAAGAAGAAAATAAAATAAAAGCACGTATTAGAGATTGGGTAGTTGAGTCCCCTACTAATGGCTTTGTGTTTCCTGCTTTTACTCATCGTAGTTCAGATGTTAACTCTATTATGTATTTCACAAAAAATGCAAAGGATACACATCCTGAATTAATGGAAAATGTTTTAGATTGTCCTTCAAAACAAACTGCTACGGTGCAAAAGGAAACCTTCCAATCAATTATTAAAGATTCTTTTAGCTTAGATGAAAATAAAGCCGATAAAGTTTTTATGGACATACAAGAAAACCTAAGCACAATGATAGAAGAATATGAGGCTCTAAATGATGATAAGGATAGTGAACCTATAAGCTTAACAAAGAAGGATATGCAAAATCTTTTAATAGAAAGTGAAGTTCCGGTCGAAATTGCTACTAAGCTTGAAAACTCCTATGTAGAAGCCTTTGGTGATGATATGCCTCTAGCAAAAAATTTAATTGATACAAAGACTCTTAAGGAAAATGTGCAAAGAAAAAAGGAAGAACGCCTTCACAAACAAGTAGAAATACTTCAAGCTAGACTTGATGAAATTAAACAAGAGAATAGTATAGATAAGGAAACTCAACCCTCTACAGAAGTTAATGAGGATAATGTGGTTTTAGAAGAAACGTTAGAAGCTAATCTAGAAGAAATTTTAGAAACTAATTTAGAGAAAGTTCCAGATATAAATTCAGAAGATAACGATGTTACCCCTGATTATGATGTTATACTTCAAGTAAAACCCGAAAAAATCTCTCAAATAAAATCTCAAATAATTAATGGCCAAAAATGCATAGTTATTCCTATTAATGACAATGAACAAACTACGGTTAATGGCATAGATGATTTGATTTAAAACAACATTAGGCTACTTTCATAATATTATGATTGACTAAATATCCTAGGAGATTTTCAACTCCTAGGATATTTATAGTTCTTTTCAAACTCAGCTTTC
>CALJRW010000016.1 GCA_937976335.1 uncultured bacterium
AGGAAAACAGGAAAACAGGAAAACAGGAAAACAGGAAAACAGGAAAACAGGAAAACAGGAAAACAGGAAAACAGGAAAACAGGAAAACAGGAAAATCCTTCGACGAGCTCAGGACATGCAGGAAAATCCTTCGACGAGCTCAGGACAGGCAGGAAAATCCCCCGTTGCCAAGGCTATGGAGGACATGCAGGAAAATGCTTTGACAGAATTAGAGCAGGTGGCATATGCAGGAAAATTAGTAAACATTTGAATTCCACTTGAAATACTTATATACTTCCGACAATAAAATGATCTCAAATCTTTCTAAAAATGCCAATAAATATTTTCAACTTTCTCTCTTCATAGTATTTTTAATATTTCTTTATCTAATACTTTTAGATTTACCAATTAAGCCAGAATTAAGTGAAGTAATTAATCCTGCTCATTGGTTTAAACAGATTCATGTTCCAAGTAATGCTTATTATATGTGGCGATATGATAAATTTATAGTTTCTTTTGGAAAGTTATTTGGTAGTTTCAATCTTGTTTTTCTTGATTTTATAAATATTTGTATTTTTTGTATAGGTTCAGCTTTCTTATGTTTATTTCTAGGGTCGCTGGATGCTGGTTTGTTATCAATTATATTTGCCTCTATATCATTAATAATTTGGGGGTTTAATTCAGTTTTATTTGGATCTTTTGCATACTTCCCTTACTTACTTTTAAGCCTTTTATTAACTCGAAATAAAAGTATTTTATTTGGATTTCTCTCTTTATTTTTTGCTTGGAGAATTACATATTCTGCAAACTGGTTTTCTCTTTTTGTTGTGTTACTAAGTATTATTTCAACATTTTGCTTAGAAAAAAAAGATGTAAAAACGACAAAGTTTTCACAAGTCTTTTTTTGGCTTATTATATTAGTAGTAGCGAACGTATATTTTAACATTCCCGAAACCCCTTTTCCTGATTATCCGAAACTTGCACAGGTTGTTAATGATGATGGTTTGCCAGGTCACCTTAATTCTTTAGTAAATACCGGTTACTATATACCTGTAATTGATAAAGCTTATGTTAAATCTTTTTTTCTTTTTCCATGCATTATACTCACAATTTTAACTTGTCTGATTTCTTTTTTTTATCAAACAAGATTGAGTTTTTTTCTTATGAGTTTAAATTTTATTGTACTTTTAGATTTATACTTACCTGCTAAATTTTCAAGTATTTTTCCTATCTCATCCCTTGAACGATTAGTTCCAGGATTTAATTATTTTTCTTTGACGATAAGTATAATATTTATTTCTACTTACTTATTATTTTTAGATTTAATTTCTAAACAAAAGCAAATTCAAGCTTTCCTGTTTTGTATTGTAATTTTTTTATGATTTGGTTTTATAAAAATAAAGAGAGATTTTTTAATTGAACCTAATTTCTTTCTTACAAAAAAAGATAGAAAAGTTATTTTAGATCATAGTAAAATAGAAGTAGATAATAAAAAAATTTTTCTTTCCCCTAGTCTTTCAGTAATAAAAAATTTTGGTTCAGGAGTGATAAATAATTTCAAAAAAAACATAAAATATTATAATGTTCGTAATCCAAATATTAAAATAAGAACTTCTCAAGGTAAAGCTATTGCATTAAGAGATGGAAGTACTGATAGTAGGTGGCATGTTAAGCAAAATGGTAATGAGTGGGTTAAGTTAATTTTTAAAAATAAACAAAAAATTGCTGGAGTGGAGTTACTATTAGGGAAGTATGCTTCTGACTTTCCTAGAGGAATAGAGATTTTAAAAGCTTTGGAATGTGAGTCAAAAAACAAAAATGAATTAGAAGATATCGAAAACTATGAAAGTATCTATAAATCTAATCCCTGGAAAGGTTTAGTCGTATTTACAAATACAGGATATCCTTACTTAGGAACTCAAAGTGATGTGAAAATTTTCTTTGATAAGCCCGAACTTATGAGATGTTTACTTATAAAACAAATTGGTAAATCTGAATATTTTGATTGGTCTATTGCTGAATTGAGAGTTATGAGAGAGATAAAGTTAGTAGCGATTACAGAATCTCAAAATCTATAATTGTACAAAGTTTAAATTATTTGTTAATTTTTAGTTATGAAAAATTTAGTTTTAAATCAAATTCCATATGTTTTAAATGAAACTAATTTTAACTTCTTAGGCGAAAAATACGAAGGAAAGGTTCGAGATAATTATCTTAAAAATGGTATTCGCTTTTTAGTGACTACTGATAGGCAGAGTGCTTTTGACAAAGTTCTAACTACAATACCTTTTAAGGGGCAAGTTCTTAATCAAATGGCTGTACATTGGTTTAAAAAAACGGCACATATTGTTGACAATCATATAATTGATTATCCAGATCCAAATGTAGTTGTTGCAAAAGAGTGCGAAATGTTAGCAGTTGAAATGGTTGTTAGAGCTTGCTTAGCTGGAGGCGGTTGGAGAGATTATGAAGCTGGGAAATCATTGAGTGGCATTGAACTTCCTAAAGGTCTTAAAAAATATCAAAAATTACCTGAATTAATTTTAACCCCAAGTACTAAAGCTGAGAAAGGTAAGCATGATCTTCCAATTTCAGAAGAAGAAATTTTAGCTCAAGGTCTAGTTGAGAAAAAGTTGTGGGATGAATGTAAAGAAAAAACATTCGCTTTATTTAGATTAGGGCAAGAAGAAGCCGCAAAGCAGGGTCTGATTTTAGTTGATACTAAGTATGAATTTGGATTGGTTGATGGAAAATTAACTTTAGCTGACGAAATACATACTATGGATTCTTCGCGCTATTGGTTGGAGTCAAGTTACCAAGAACGATTTGAAAGTGGCCTAGATCCAGAAATGCTAGATAAAGAACCTATTAGGCAATGGCTAATTGCTCAGAACTATATGGGTGATGGACCAATACCTGAGTTTACAGATGAGCATAGAGCTGAAATAGCTATGCGCTATATTGATGCTTTTAAAATAATTACTGCAAATGATTTTAACTGTGAAGTTGGTTCTGTAGATGAGCGAATTGAAAAAAATATGAGAAATTACATAGCTTAGTTTAATTAAACTTATCTAATGTTTTTATACTAAAACTTTGGCCTAAAATCTCTCAAGTAGTCTAATTTGAGTGCTTGAAAGTTCAAAATAAGCACTTCCAGAAATACTCTAAGCCTTGCTATCATTAAGGTCTAATGAATCAAAATGATATTATAAATAATTTAACAATAATTATACCTACACTAAACGAAGGAGCTAATATATCAATACTGATAGATAAACTAACTTCTCTTTACAATGGGATAAATATTATAGTTAGCGATGACGGTAGTACGGATGATACTCAAGAAGTAGTTCTTGCTAAAAAAGATAGAAATCCAAAAATCAATTTAATAGATAGAAGTAGTGAAGAATTCAAGGGAATTACAGCAAGCGTTTTAAGTGCCTTTAAAGTTCTAAGCACTAAATACTTTTTAGTGATGGACGGAGATCTACAACACCCTCCTGAGAGTGTGATTAAATTAATAGATAAATTGTCTCAAGGTTCTCAAATTGTGATTGCAGAACGTTCACCTTATGTCGAAAGGCAAGGCTTACATAGGGTTTTAATTACAAAATGTGCAACATGGGTAGCGCAAGCTTATTTATTATTAAAAGGTTTTTATGTTTCAGACCCTATGGCTGGTTTTTTTGGAGGCGATATGGAATACGTAAATTCTCATATAAGTAACCGCAGTAAACGTTTTGAGCCTCAAGGATACAAGATTCTTTTTGATCTTTTAAGAATTTTACCAAGAACCACAAAAATAAGTAGAGTGAGTTATGATTTTGCAATGCGTCCAGGTGGAGAATCAAAATTAAGACCTGCACATGCATGGTATTTTTTTAAGTCTTTGTTTAAGTAGTTAAGATAGAAAGTACTTTACTATCGGAAGTTACTTACTATAAAAATCCAAAGGATTAGTAGCATTTTCAAAGAGTTCTGTACCGTCCCCAATACCATCTCCGTCCGTATCAAACAAGCTAGGATCAGTGCCATATTTATTTATTTCAAAAAAATTATAAATATTATCAAGATCATCATCTGGAAATTTTTTTTCAGCAAATGTGCTAAGTTTGCTAAATCTTCTAATTAAATAAGCAGCCATTTTATCATAACCAGAAGAAGAGGGATGTAGTTGATCTTCATATTTCATCCGTTTAATTCTATGGAAAAAAATTTGAGTAGGTAAATTCTTAGATTTATATTTCATAAGTTGCTTATTAGCTTCTTGAATATATTTTATTTGAAAATCTCTATCAGTTATATTTAAAGTAGATACAAAAATTTCAGGAGGAATACCACTACTATTAATTTCTTTCAGTTTTTTTCGAGTAAATTTTACTAGCTTTCTCATGTCTCTAATCGCAAAACTTACTGGTAGTCTATCCCAGTAATTATTTGTTATAAGATAAAAAATAACTATATCTGCTTCAATAATTTTTGTATAAAAGCTACTAGTAGGTTTTCTTAGCCTTTTTGATAGTATTCTTTGAAACTGCTTAACTGTTGCACCTGGTTTTCCAAGATTTGTTACGTTTCCGTTAAAAGCATTATCTAATCTTTTAGTAAAACCTCCCTTTCCTCCGTTTACAGAGTCTCCTACTCCAAAGACAATGCTATCACCTGCTATAGAGACTTTGCCCACTAGGTCACAGTTTACATCAGTTAACATTTCACTTCCTGTTCGTGGGCAAGACCAGGTAGGAGTAGAAACAAATAAAGATGCTATTAAAAAAAATATTATTTGTATGAATAAAAGCTGTTTCTTCATTAAATTGAAAGTTTGTTAGTACTCGTAATTTTATACCTTTAGAGCTTTTGAATCAATCCGCATTTTTGGATATATGATAGAATTTTCAAATGCTTATGATGGTTTTACAGCTCGAATTAGTCCTCCTTTAAGACAAATGAAGTGGGTATACAGGAATTTCAGCTTATAAGATACTAGCTTTATGTTTATTGTTTTATGGCTCTCTCTTGCTCTACTTGCTGCATTTTATATTACAGGTCCAATTGTAGATCCAGATTTATGGTGGCACATAATTGCTGGTCGTTGGATTACAGCTCATGGGCAAATTCCAACTACTGAGATTTGGAATCAATATGCATTAGGCAAAGATTGGACTGCTTATTCTTGGCTACCTGAAATTATTTTTTCTTTTGCAGATTCAAATTATGGACTTAAGGGTTTAATCACTTTAAAGCTTATACTGGCATCTATTTATTCTTGTTCATTATTTTACGTATTTGGAAAAATTTCTAAAAATTGGTTTTTTGGATCATTCTTAGGATTGTTTGTAACTCTTGGTAGTTTTAGTCATTTCACTCTCCGTCCTCAATCTCTTGTTTGGATAATTTTTACTTGGCTAATATTATATTCATACAAAGTGAGAGATGAAGGCTTTGATATTAAAAAAGGAATAGTAATTTTTATTCTAATGAGTATTTGGGCTAATACTCATTTAACAACAATTTTAGGTATTATCACAGTTTTATGTCTTACATATAGAGAAGGTAATTTTTTAACTTCTGCTAAATCAGGAATATGTGCGCTTTTTGGAACTTTTTTAACTCCAAATTTTGGAAAAGAATGGCTAACGTTTTTTTCTAAATTATCACATCCTTTAGAATATAAAATAATTGGAGAGTTTAAGCCTGGTACAATTCTTGAGTATTCTACAGTGTTTTTAGTCTTAATATTAATACTACTAATTGTTTTCTTATATCATCAACCTCGAAAAATTAATCCAATAAGATTTTTTGTAACTTCTCTATTTATTTTTAGCTCTTTAGCTATAGTTAAATTTATACCCTTTGCTTTAATTTTATGTTCTACCTTATTAGCTGAATTTTGGTATAAAGGCGGAAGTCAAGAGAAAGCTTATGGGAATTTATCTGAAGCATTTAGAAAATTTGAAAAACTTATTTTAGATATTCCTGTTCAGGGATTAAGTTTTGTATTTATTTGTTTAGCAATAGTTCAAGTTTTTAAAATCTGGACTAATCCAATTAGTTATTCAAGAGTTCCTATTGAAGCAGTAGATTTTATCGAACAAAATAACTTAGAGTTTCCCATTTTAAATACTTTTACACATGGTGGGTACTTAATATATCGATTTAGTGATGAGAATGGAGAACTTAAACATCCTGTGCCAATAGACGGAAGAACGAATGTAAACAATCCTAAGATTTGGAAAATGTTTGTTTCTAGTTTGGTAGGTAAGGAGAATTGGAGAGATTATATTGATAAAGTTCAACCTAAGACTATCTTGTGGACTAGAGAATCTCCATTAAATGCTTTATTATTAGAAGATTTAAGTTGGGAGAGGGTTTTTGTTTCGGGGAGTAAGGATTCAGGGCTTGTTATATTTAAGAGAGCCTCGAGAACTCTTTAAATATTGAAGATATTTGAATATTTATACTTCATATGCTATTTTTTACTTTCTAAACTAATAGGATTAAAAAATGGGAAAAGGCGATAAAAAAACTAAAAAAGGTAAAATTTTTGCTGGAAGTTTTGGTAATACGCGAAGAAGAAAGAAAAAAAAGAGCCCAAGTAAGAAATAGACTTACTTGAGCTTATTATAGTTAAATACGATATTTTTAGCCTTAACTATATTTTTTTCTAGCTTATCTAAATCTTTGAGATATTCTAGTATTTGCAAAAGCTAAATCTTGAGCTGGGCTAGCTGTAGAGCTAGAATTAACTTCATCCGAAAATAAATCTGCCGTTCCAGAAGATTTAAATTCTAATGCATTAACTTTTCCATAGAATTGAAAATTTCCGTTTGCATATATTCTTGCAAATGGAGCATATAAATGTGCTCTTATGTCAGTCCCTCCGTTTAATTTTAGTTCAGAAGATCCAGTATAAACAATCTTTAGCTGATGAGGAGCTGCGTTTTTATTAATTACTTCCTTTCCATTAATATGACCATTTGACATTGTTTCAATATGAAGCTCAATCACTTTATCACTTGCTGATGGATTGATTTTTAATTCAGGTTGTCCGCCACTCATGGTAAAAGTTTTTACATAATAGTTTCCAACATCGTTACTACTATCAAGTGTTAAAGTTTTTTGATTATTCACAGTTATTTTTTCGTAACAATCACTAACCCCATCAGCTCCTTTTTTACTAGAATCTCCAATTGAGAGAGTAGTGTTAGAACTAATAGTTTTAATGTCTCCACCACTTGGACATTTTGCTGCCCATAAGCTAGCAGGAACTAAGGTAGTTGAATGGCAACCTGGACCTTCACAACCAGCGCTATTACTAGCAGTAATCTTTGATTCAGAAGATGCAGATATCCCATTTGCTTTGTTAGTTTCTGCTTTTCCATGAATAGTTGCAGAACTACTAACAATAATATTTCCTTGTGATTGAACATTACAGTTAAATGCTTCCTTTCCAATGTTCCATTTAGATCCAGACCAAGTAAAAGTTTTAGACTTACAGAAAGAAGTGCCACCTAAATCAGCATAATTTTCTCCGTAAAAACCACTATCATCATTCATATTATCAACAAAGGCACCTGCAATATGAGTGAACATATGAACACCACGATCGGGATCGTTTCCTGTAATAGCATCGACTCTAAATATTGGACTATAATCTGCTCCAGCAGATTTAACAGATAAAAGTACAACTCGTAAATTTACACCTCCATTATCTGCATCAGGAAAAGCAGAGTTAAAAGTAGTTACAAGATTTTTGCTATCACCATCTTCAATATGAGTAACACTTGGAAAGCTAGAGCTTCCAAAAGTGCTATTATTTGAAATCATAACTGAATTTGTTGTTCCATTCATTTTCACTGAGGTTGGAACACCAAAGTGAGTAGCTTCATTAGTTCCAATTGTTGGTGCATTTCCTTCCGTGTATGAAAAGTTAGTTGAAAAATTTGCAGCGGTAAAAGCAGATACTAAATATTTAGAATTATCTTGTAACCAAGCTGTAACTTTTCCTAAAGAATCTTCAACATCATAATATCTGTTATTATGAATTTTAACTACAGCATGTGCTTTTGAAATATTTGCAGTTGATGTTAAAGTTGCAGCAGTAATTGTTAATGCTAAAGCTGTTAATATTAGGATGGCTATTAAGACAAACCCTTCTTCTCCATTGTTATTTTTATTGGTTTTCATATCAAATCTCCTAAAAATTAAAACTTCTTAATCCAAAAATTTGTTCAACTGTAGTTGTATAGGTTGATTCCGGTGTCCCTAGTTCTCGAGTTACGTGTTTAGTTGTAATACCAACAGTTAATTTTAAAGAACCTAAATTAGATTCTAAGTCTAATACTGAAAGTGGGAGAGTTAAGCTATTTCCGTTTTTATCTAAATAATCAATAGAAAGAGTTGCGTTATCGGCAAAAACAACATCGCCAAAGCCTGAATTTCTTATTATTTGTCCTGAGCTTTCAGCAAGTGTTACCTCTGCTACAGCTTCAAGTGTACTGCCTATACCAAAAGTTGCCTCCTCGCTTCTATAATAAGCAGCGTTTAGCGTTACGGTATTAGCGCCAGTATTTATAGAAGCTATAGTTCCGTAAAACCCATCTTCTTCACCTAAAGAAGCGTTAGAAAGATAAACTGGATCTCCTACTACTAAGCTTGCAACATCCACTAAAGAGACAGTTAATGAGCTAGCCGGGTCAAAATCAGCTGATAAGTATGCAACAGAACCAATTTTATTAATTCTATACGTAATTGAATTTGCAGTGGATGAAGCGAGAACAATAGGGTGAGCAGCAGTTGGGCTAAGATTTTCTACGCCTGCTTCGTCATAGAGAGGATCGCTAATTCTAAATTCAGGTTGTTGAAAAGGAACTCCATTTCCAATTTGTCTTATTTCATTTCCCAGAATAGAAAGTAAAGATCTAGCTGTCGCTTCAGTTCCTCCCATTTCTTTTAAATCAGTTAGGTATTTTGAAGCAGTTCCGAATTGAGTCATTAAACCACTAAATAGTACTAATGTTAAAGAAGAAGCAACTAAAAGCTCTAGTACCGTAAATCCTTTTTCGTTTTCTTTTAACTTTTCTGTTTTCATATTAAAAACTACCATCTCGTAAATGTTGAACTAAAATCTACTGTTTTTGTACAACTACTATAGTAAAGACAGAAAGAAATTTCCGATAATAATGAAATTAGGAGTATCTAAGAGTTAGAAAATAGTGCATATAATATGTGTGCCT
>CALJRW010000017.1 GCA_937976335.1 uncultured bacterium
GGTAATAGGGGAGAATGCAAAGAAAAAACTAACATACCTTTCTCCTCAATCCAATTTTTTCTTTTTACTGAATCAGCAAAATCAAATATATCGACTGGAGCTCTAGGTGTCATTTTTAGAGCTTGAAATTTTTTAAGAACCTTAATGCAATTTTCTTGATTTTCTAAATCAAGAATTATATCTATATCACCAGTTAAACGTGGATATCCATGCAAAACTGTAGCTATACCGCCAACAGTAATGTAACGAATATCTTCTTCGAATAAAGCTTTAAAAACTGGTAAAAATTGAATCATTGTATACAAATTATACTAGCATAAATTGTAAAGATCGAAAACTAAAGATTCTCATTTTTTTATTTTTCACAGCTTGTATTTGACTTACAAAAATTTCAGATGTGATGTTACATATCTCTTGATATAAAAAAATATATTTTCTGATTTCAATTTCCTGTTACCTGAAATAAATCTCTAAATCCTTGCACTTGACATCTTTTTCCAACTCTTATGTCTATATTGAATATTCTTACTATACCTAACAACATCTTTAGGTGCACTTTTAACTCTCTTTATGTACTTATTAACATTTCCAGGTCCCCAGTTATAAGCCATTAATACCTTATGCATATCTCCTTTATACATTCTTTGTAGATACTTTACATAAACAATTCCAAGACGAATATTATATACTGGATTAGTTAAATCTTTTTCTATAGGCCATTCTACATTCTCTTTTTTATCTATATACTTTGCAGTAGCCGGCATGATTTGCATTAAGCCTAGTGCGCCAACAGGAGATTTAGCATGTGTTTTAAATCCACTCTCTTGTAAAATTATAGAAGAAACAAATAAAGGATCTACGTTTGCTCTTTTACTTTCTAAAACTATAGCTAAAGCAAGTTTTTCAACATCAAGTTTTTTTCTTGTTTTTATTGATTTAATTATTGATTGAACAAACATTAAATCATTTTCCATTTGATTTTGTTCATTGATAGAAAGTTTTTTGTAAAAATCTTCTCTTAAATTGCTATCTAAGTCAGCAAGATAAACTGGGCTTGGATAAGAAACTTGTGGAATTGTTAACTTCCTTACTTTTAAAAAAACTAAAGGTAGTATAACTGTTAAGATTGTAAGAGTTGTAATAATTAAAATTACCATTGAGTTAGAAAATACTTTTTTTCTTTTTCTAGCTGCGGCTTTACTTATAGGTTTTGGTGCTATTTTAGCTTTTGGGGTATCTCCCATTTTTGTATAATACACTCTTTTAAATAGTTTTTTTGGTTGTATATATACTGTGCCTATGTCTTTATCAGCTTTCATTTAATATTTTGTTAATCTCCTAAATTAAAATCGACATAGTTAGGGCATTTGTTTCACTTAAATTTGCAATTTTTTAGGCAAACAGATAATAACTTATTGAAAATACTACTTTATTTAATTTTTAAAAAAGTGTATACTATGCCGTCTATGAATAAGTATCCAGTAATAGTTGTAGGAGGAGGTCATGCAGGAGCTGAAGCTGCTTTTGCGTCAGCTCGTATGGGAGTAAAGACTCTTCTTGTTTCTCTTAAACTAGATGGTATAGGTCAGATGTCATGTAATCCTGCAATTGGTGGGCTTGGAAAAGGTCATATTGTAAAAGAGGTTGATGCTCTTGGTGGGTTAATGGGACAAGCCATAGATAAAACCGGAATTCAATTTAAGACTTTAAATGCGAGTAAGGGGCCAGCAGTTAGAGCTTCTCGAGCTCAAGCGGATAGAACTCTCTATAAAAATTACATACGCAATTTTTTAGAAAATGTTGAAAATTTAGATATTCTAGAAGGCGAAGTTTCAGGTTTACTGGTAAGTAGTAACAAAATTACAGGAATTACTTTAGCTGATAGTTCTGTTGTCGAATGTGATAATTTAATTTTAACAACAGGAACTTTTCTTCGTGGTCTTATGCATTCAGGCAAGAGTCAGACCAAGGGTGGAAGAGTTGGAGATAAAGCTTCTAATACGTTAAGTGACTGCTTAAGTTCTTTAGGATTTAAGTTAAAACGTTTAAAAACTGGAACTCCCCCTAGAATTAGACTAAGTACGATTGATTTTTCTGAACTGACAGAACAACCAGGCGATAATCCTCCAAAGCCTTTTTCTTTTACAAATGAAAAAATAACTCAAAAACAAATTTCTTGTTGGATTACTAAAACCAATGAAAATGTTCATGAAATTATAGCTAACAATAAACATCAAAGCCCTATGTTTAATGGGCAAATTAAGTCAGGTGGCCCAAGATACTGTCCTTCAATTGAAGATAAGGTATTTAGATTTACTGATAAACTTAGCCATAATATATTCTTAGAGCCTGAAGGTTATACTTCAGATATAGTTTATCCAAATGGAATTTCAACTTCACTACCTTTAGAAGTTCAAAAATTGTTCTTAAAAGAGATCAAAGGTTTAGAAAATGCTGAAATTCTTCAAGCTGGATATGCTGTTGAGTATGACAGTATTGATCCTCGTGTCTTAAAACAAACTCTAGAAAGTAAAGATATAGAAGGTTTTTTTCTTGCAGGACAAATAAATGGAACTTCTGGTTATGAAGAAGCTGCTGCTCAAGGAATAATTGCTGGTATTAATGCAGCTTTACGTACTGAGAATAAAGAAAGTTTTATATTAAGTAGAAGTGAAGCGTACATAGGGGTTATGATTGATGACTTAACCAGTAATGGAGTTGATGAACCTTATCGAATGTTTACTTCACGAGCTGAGTTTAGGTTGGTTCTTAGGGAAGATAATGCCCTAAGAAGGTTAGGTTTGTATGCTAAAAGACTAGGCTTGTTTTCTAATCAACAACAAGAGATTTATGAGAAAAAATTAACTGAGTTTAAAGAACTTCTTAGCTTCACAAAAATCGAACGAATAAAACCAAGCGAAACAGTAAATACTTGGCTCAGTAAATTAAAAAGCAAAGTTATAACTCAAGGAGTGCTTATTTCTGATTTAGTTAAAAGGCCTGAAATTAAACTAGCTGAAATATTTGACTCTTTATATCCTGAAAAAAACTATAGTGATGAGGTAGTTCAAGCTATTGAAACAGAACTTAAATTTGTTGGTTATCTTACAAGACAAACTGAAGAAATAGAAAAGCTTAAAAGATTAGAGAGTCAGTTAATACCACTTGATTTTAATTTTGATTCTATAAAGGGCTTAAGGACTGAATATAAAGAGAAACTTCGAGAATATCGACCTAGTACTATTGCTCAAGCTATGAAAATACCTGGAATAACGCCTACGGCTTTAAGTACTGTGGCTATTTATTTGAAGAAGCGAGCTTCTTAGCTATTGTTTCTAGATATTTAAAGCTCAGAAAAGGGGACTCTTACATATTCGGGATTAGTTAAACCTAAATCATTCTCAATTATATTTGAAATTGGATTTTCGCCAACAAGAATTAAAAAGTCACCAACATCTTCTATAAGATTAAGATCAATTTTGAACTCTTTATAATTATAAATTTTTCTAACTTTCTTTAAAATACGATGAATACCAAATTTTTTACTAAGCTCTTCTTTTTTTGAATTTATATCTTCTAGTTTAGTTCTTTCTTTAATTACAAAGGTTCCCTTTTCAGCTTCAAGAATAGAAAGGAAATTCCCTCTTTCGTCTTCGACTGTTTTTAAGACCAATCCAGTATCTTGTTTAAAGTACGTATCAGTTGCATTAAGTTCAGAGTCAAATTTAGCTCCAATTTCTTTAAGCTTATTTTCTAGCGCTGGGAGATTTTTGATTTTAACTTTTAGTTCTTTGAGCATATTTTTAACAAGCCAATAGAGAGCTTTCTATACATTAGCATAGCTTAGTAACAAGCATTATTATTATAGCATACGAATAAAAAAAAGCCCTGTAGATTGCTCTACAGGGCTTCGTCTGACAAACGTCAGTTCAAACTATTTCTAGCTTAAACGTTAACGTCTAACATTTTGATAGTTTCCATAGTAAGTCCACCTTGTGCAAGGTTATGCTTTCTTTGGAAATCTTTAATAGCGCGCATAGTTTGCCCACCTAAAGTACCATCAATGCTTCCTGGATTGTAACCAGCTCTTTTAAGAGCTTTTTGAATTGGCTTAATCATTGCAGGAGTAGCGTTAGTTTCGCAAAGAATTTGCGCCCAAGCCATACTTCCTTCACCAACTTTAACTTTTTTAGTCATAGTTTTGTACTCTTCTGGAGTAGAAGAAGTTCTTTGACTAGCTGGCTCAACAAGCTTTCTAACTTTAACTGTTTGGTATTGTGCAGGAATTTCTACTCTTCTAGTAGTAGCTTCTCTGTCAATAACTTTTTTAGTTATAGTTTTGTACTCAGCAGGAATTTCTACAGTTTTAGTAGTAGCTGGAGTTTTCAAAATTCTTTTAGAGATAGTTTTGTACGTAGCTGGTACAGAAACTAAACACATAATTTCACCTGTAGAGTCATTCATTTTCTCAACAGATCCACGTCCTTTTTTCCAACCAGTGTGTGCAGGCTTATCAATTACTCTTTCAGTAACAGTTTCATAAGTTGCAGGAACAGCAGTTAGTTGCTGAGAAGCAGGCTTAACTAAGATTCTTTCAGTTACAGTCTTGTATGTAGCAGGAACTACTTCAAGTCTGTAAGAAGCTTCTTTAGTCAAAACTCTTTCACTTCCCCATTCGTATTTAGCTGGAGTAACATGAACTTTTTCTGTAGCAGGTTTAACTAAAACTCGCTCAGATACAGTTTCATAAGTTGGTGGATTAAAAACCCTTGTGAAACATTCACCTGGGTTAGCATTTGGTGGGAATAGCTCGTCACTAGTTGCGGCAGATGCGCCAGTTACAACTAAAAGAGCTAGTAAAGCAATTTTAAACAAAGTTTTCATTCTCTTCCTCCTGAGTGATCTTGAATAGTTAAGTCTATTTAGATACATAGGTTAAAATTAAAATAGCCCTTTTGTGTGGGGCAACAGGTGTAACCATACAAAAATACAGGCTTCTTATTCAAGTGTTTTGGAGTGAAAAAGATAAAAATTAATGATTTTTTTTAAAAAAAATATATAAAATCAATAATATCAGCAAGTTAGATGGTAATAATTGCTTAAAACCTATATACGAAAAAATACGTATCTACATGAAAAAACTAGTTTTTTTTATTAAATGTTGTTCTAAAAAAAAAATTATTCCTTGCGTAGTCAAAATTTTTCTGTTTATTTGCCAACAAAAGACGTCAATATTATGGAAACATATTGAACAATATTTTTATTAATAAAGAAGTAACATATTAGAAGACTATCATTATGGCTAAAGCACTTGTAATTGTTGAGTCCCCAACTAAAGCTAAAACAATAGAGAAGTATCTTGGTTCTGGATATAAGGTGACTTCCTCTTATGGTCATGTAAGAGATCTTCCAAATAATGCTAAAGAAATCCCTGAAAAAGTAAAAAAAGAGAAATGGACTCGCTTAGGAGTAAATGTTGATTCTAAATTTGAACCTCTCTATATAATTCCTGACAAAAAGAAAAAAAGAGTAAAAGATCTTAAGGATTTATTAAAAAAATCAGATGAACTTTACTTGGCGACGGATGAAGATAGAGAAGGAGAATCTATAAGTTGGCATCTACTTGAAGTTTTAAAACCAAAAGTTCCAGTTAAGCGTTTAGTTTTTAATGAGATTACAAAGAAGGCAATTCAAAACTCATTAAATAGTGCTCGTGAAGTTAATATGGATATGGTTAAAGCGCAGGAAGCTAGAAGAGTGCTCGACAGATTGTATGGATATACTTTAAGTCCTCTACTGTGGAAGAAAATGCTTCCACGTCTTAGTGCTGGAAGAGTTCAAAGTGTTGCAACGAGACTTTTAGTTGAAAGAGAAAGATCTAGGGTTGTTTTCAAAACTGCCAATTACTGGGATTTAAAAGCAACCTTTAAGAAAGGGGAGAAGTTTGAAGCTGAGCTTACTCATGTAGGAGAGAAACGAGTTGCTCAAGGTAGAGATTTCGATCCCCTCACAGGAAAGCTTAAAACCAAAGATGTTATTCATTTAGATGAAAAGAAAGCTAAAAAACTAGAAGAAGACCTTCAATCTAAGTCTGCTATCGTAAATGAAGTTGAGACTAAGCCGTTTACTACAAAGCCTTCACCTCCATTTACCACTAGTACACTTCAACAAGAAGCGAGTAGAAAGCTTGGATTCGCAGCCAAGAGAACTATGGGAGTTGCTCAAGTTTTGTATGAGAATGGTTTAATTACTTATATGCGTACTGATAGTACGACGCTCTCAAGTGAGGCACTTGATGCGGCAAGAACATATATTAAGAAAGACTATGGAAAAGATTACCTGCCTGACAGTCCACGTGAATACAAGACAAAAGTAAAGAATGCTCAAGAAGCTCATGAAGCAGTGAGGCCTGCTGGTGGAGAATTTAAATCTCCAGAAGAAGTTAAAAAACAACTGGGAGTTGAAGCTTTTAAATTATACGATCTAATTTGGAAAAGAACAGTTGCTTCACAGATGAAAGATGCAAAAGGATTTAGAGTTACTGCTAGAATCAAATGTGAAGATGCATTGTTTAGAGCTTCTGGAAAAACAATTGAGTTTCCTGGGTTTTTAAGAGCATATGTTGAAGGCTCAGACGATCCAGAAGCTGATTTAGCTGATCAAGAAAAGCTACTTCCTAAGCTTACGAAAAACGATAAGGTCGATACAGTGTCTTTACAAGCTCTAGGTCACGATACAAAACCCCCTGCAAGATATACTGAAGGAAGCTTAATTAAAGAATTAGAAAGACTTGGAATTGGAAGACCTAGTACTTGGGCATCAATTGTAGATGTAATTTTAAATCGTGGATACGCTTTTAAAAGAGGTCCAGCACTTGTTCCTACCTTTTTAGCAATGGCTTTGACAGGTTTAATGGAGCAGTATTTTACTACTTATGTTGATTACGAATTTACTGCAAGTATGGAAGACGATCTAGATGCAATAGCTGTAGGTAAAAAAGATAACCTCAAGTATTTAACTGAGTTTTATCACGGCAATGGAATTCCAGGTCTTAAAAAGGCAGTTACAGATGGTGAAGAAAAAATCGATCCTCGAGTTGTTTGTGGAATGCCAATTGGAAAATCAAAATCTGGAAAAGATTTAGAAGTTAGAGTAGGAAGATATGGACCTTTTATTACTGATAATTTAGAAGATAATCCAACTAGAGCCTCTGTTCCAGATAGAATGGCACCTGATGAATTAACGTTAGAAATTGCTGAAAACTTAATTGAAATTGCAGAGCGTGGACCACAACCTTTAGGAGTAGATCCAGAGAGTGGTAAAAATGTGTATGCAAAAACTGGAAGATACGGCCCGTATGTTCAGTTAGGCGAGCCTGAAAAAGAAACTGGAGAAAAGCCAAAAATGGCTTCTCTTCTACAAGGAATGAACCAAGAAACTATGGATCTTGAAACTGCGCTTAAACTTCTAAGCCTTCCAATAAATTTAGGAAAACATCCTGACCTTGGTGAAGATATTGAGTCATTCAATGGTCGTTATGGTCCTTATATTAAGTGTGGAAAAGAAACTAGAACTCTACCTGGAATTTCTCCACTAGAAGTTACATTTGATGAAGCTGTAAAACTTTTAAATGAGCCTAAGAAAAGAGGGCGTGGTGTTGCTAAGCCACCTTTAAAAGAGCTAGGTGTAGATCCAGGAACTGAAAAAAACTTAGTAATAAAAGATGGACGTTTTGGGCCATATGTTACAGATGGTGAAGTTAATGCTTCTCTTACTAAAGGCATGACTATTGAAGAGGTTACTCTTGAAGATGGTGCTAATTTACTTGCTGTTAGGAGAGCTAAGTTAGCAGCTAAGGCTGAGGAAGAGGGGTAAGCCTTCAAAATTGTCCAATCTCTTCGTTTTTTTCATATTTTTAATACTCAACGTGCATAAGCACGTCTCCGTTTAAAAATATGAAAAAAGCCTCGACCTTGTACAATTTTGAAGGCTTACAATTGGAAACTTAAGGTGTCTAAAAAATCTATAAACTCTATATCTCTAGAATTCTGCGTCACTAAGAAAAATATACTTTTTGTTTTATAAAATCTGATACGATATATTTAAATAATGATAAAGCGAAACATATTTCTACTATTATTCTTACTTTTCTCAACACAACTCTTTTCTGAAGATAAAATCAAAGTGGGAGTAATAGCTGGTTTTACAGGCGACTGGGCAGATTATGGAATTGCATATAAAGATGGAATAGAGCTTTCTGATGTTGGCTCTAATATTGAGTTTATTTATGAAGACGATCAATTCGATCCTAAAAAATCTATAACTGCTTTTAATAAGCTATTACAAGCTCATAAATCTTTAGCTGCTATTTTTGTTGGAGATACACAAACTGCTTCAGCTCTTGCTAAGTTAGCTAAGCAAAAAGAAATTCCTCTTTTTGTTTGGGCTGATGAGCTAAGAGCTTTTCATAATAACAAATTTATTTATAGATTATGGACTAAAAATAAAAGTGATTTTTTATATTTAGAAAAGAAACTATTTAGAATTAAGAATTCTAAAATTTATATTTTCTCTTCACCTCACCCTTATACCATGGCTTGGGGAGTAGCAGTTCATAAGTTTTTTAAGAAAAACTCAAAATTAGAAGAATTAAATACAGAGTTTTCTGATTTTAGACCTCTAATTTTAAAGGCAAAGCATAACAAAGCAGAAAATATTGGGCTTTGTTTAAATTCTGGAGAAAATGGCTTATTTCTAAAACAAATGAAAGAATTACAAGTTAATATTCCAGTCTTCACTTGCAATTTTGTCGAATCTTCAGCTGACTTAGATGTTGGAAGGTTTGCTATGGAAGGCATCTGGTTTACTGGTCCGGATATAAATAGTGAATTTAGAGAAAAATATATAAAAAATACAGGTTCTAGCGATCATATTATTTCTGCAGCAACTTTTCATGACGCGGCTATCATACTAAATGCCGCTTTGAAAATTAAAACTAAAGAAACTTTATCAGAAAAGATTTCTAAATTAGATAAATTAAATACTGCGATCAAGAATTTTAAGTTTAAGAAAGATGAAAATGATCAGTATTTTGATTTTTTATATACGACTTATAAAATTCAGAATGGGGAGATTGTTAATTTGGGTGGAGAGGCTTATTAAAATAATAGAACTCTACATTTCCAAACCTCGTATATTTTTTTTGATTCATAGTGACGCAGAGTTCTTGAGGTGTAGAGTTTCTAGAGTTCTTTGTAGATTTGATATTTACCATCTTTAATTGTTTTAAGAACAAGTTCGCCTTCTAGAATGCCATACTTGTTAAAATCATAATTTTTATCAAGAAAATTTAATATGCAGGACTCTTTTAATTTAGGACAGGCTTCTATAACCTTCTCGACAACTTTTCCTGCAATTTCTGCAAAATAAATTTGAGCATTTTTCCCCTTAATATCTGGATAAGAATAAATTAAGCCATTTGCTTCATGCATAATGTCTTCCAAATAATCTGATTCAGCACCATATGTAGAGTAAATTTTTATCTTCTCTAAGTGCATAACTTTTAATTTTTTTAGTAAACCATGCATAATTGGGAATAGATCAGGAACATACAAAGAATCTGGCTTTAATTGTTTTACTTTAATTATAAGAGAATTAAGAGTTTCAGGATTATTAGGATCGTAAACTAAAGTATCAAGAATATTACCCGAAAAATGTTTCTTGAATGCTCTTTCGTGCGTTCTCCCGTAGTCATGTTCAGCAAAAAGAACTACTACATTTTTTGCCCCAAGTTTAATCATATTTTTAGCATTAAATTCAGATTCTTTATCAATAGAAAAAGCAGTCGAAAACATCCTACCTCCCGAATCTTTAAAAACAGATCTGGGGGCACTACTTGGAAGAATTGCAATTTGCTTATGTTTTTTTATTAAAGGCGCAAGTACAGTTTGAGGAGATCCACATGCTGGGCCAATTAGAAAATTTATTTTGTTAAAATCAGTTAGTTTTTTATGAGCAGTAATTGTATTTTTAGAAAGACACGCACTATCTTCAAAAATTAGTTTATCTTTTAACGAAGAATTTGTAAGAATTCCAGATTTTACAGATTCTCCAAATCTTGCTCCCGGACCACTTAAAGGTACAATGACCCCTATTTTAGTTAAAGCATTCTCAGCGAAGCAAAGTTCTTGACTTAAAATTAAAAGAAAAAAAATAGTTAAATTTATCCGAAGCATATTATATTTCCTTCTTTAAAAAACTCTAGAAACTCTACATCTCCAAAACTCTGCGTCACTATAAAGCGTCACTACAAAAACCTCTTAAGAGTTTCCCCATCAGGTAAATAACACTCGTTTCTTTTACCAAATATTTTATATCTATTTCTAGCAACGACTTTATACACCCAGTCTCTAACAATCTTAGGAATAAACCAAGCAAAAAAAGCCAGTTGTTTGAGAGGAAATTTAAGTTTGCTCGCGATTTTTAATGCAGCCGAGCTTTTATCATAAGTTTTTCCGTTTTCAATTAAAATAATTGAATCTAATTTTTCAGGATTAATATTATACTTTCTACAAACTTCTTTTCCTATTTCTGTTTGAAAACTAGCAAAATAAAAATAAGGTTCTTTTTCTAGTTCAAGAATATGTCTGACTGATTCAACACAAAAGTTACATATTCCATCTATTAAAACTAAAGGTTTTTCGGTCATTTAAAATTTTGTCCAAAGTAATTGGTTTGTTACTTCATGATGAAATATTATTTCACTTGTTTTTACAAGATCACCTAATTCTTTTGGAGAGCGCCCTGCTACTTCTTTCTTTAGACTAATAAACTTATCTTTAGTATCTGCAGTTAAAATGCTAGTCATAAAATCACTAGCTTTAAAAAGCCTAATTGCGTCTTGAATTTTAGCAGGTAAAAACCTAGTTCTAGCTCTCTTAGTTTCCGAACTATCTTGTTTTTCAACTGGCCCTTCTAATCCAGTTATAAGGAGCGTATAAAAAACCATGTAAGGATTAGCATCTGGAGCAACGGTTCTTACTTCAATTCTGGCTGATTTTTCGTTAGCTAAGGGAATTCTTACCATAGAGGTTCTATCCACGGCAGAAAATTTAATTTGATTAGGAGCTTCGTATGCAGGATCTAATCTTCTATATGAGTTAACACTTGAATTTAAAACTAAACAAAGATCACTTGCTGAACTTAAGATTTTTTCAATAAAAGAAAATCCTAGTTTAGATAATCCATCTTCGCCTTTTGCATCATAGAACAAGTTTTTTTCGTCTTTTGATATAGATATATTACAATGCATACCACTTCCATTTATGCCAGTAATTGGTTTTGGTAAAAAACTAGCAGTTTTCCCAACTAAGGATGCAGCTTGCCTTGAAATTAACTTATATAACTGAATTTGATCAGCCATAATTATAGGGTTTGAATATTTAAAGTTAAGTTCAAACTGCGACGGTGCAACTTCAGGGTGATCTTTCTCATTTTCAAATCCAAGGGCTCTCTGAGCTTCTGCAATTGTATCAATGAACTGTCTTAGAGGATCTTTTGGTAAAGAATTATAATATCCTCCTGTTGATACTAATTTAAATCCATCTTTTGAACTAAAATTTTGTTCTGCATTTAAGCCTTCAAATAAAAAACCTTCAGTTTCAGCTGCAACATTTGCAACGTAGCCTTTATCTTTTTTAATTTCAGTAAGAAAGTTTTTTAATTTACCTCTTAAGTCAGAATCATGATTGCTTCCGTCAGCTTTCTTAATAAAGCTAAAAACAATTACTTTTCCAGGACCAAAAAGATCGCTTGGCATCCATCTAAAGCTTGACCAATCTATATCTAGTCTCAGATCAGATTCCTGAACTTCAGAAAATCCTCTTACGGAAGATCCGTCAAATGTTAGGTTATCAAATGAGTTAAGAAGGAATTTTTTATCATAATCAAGCATATGAAGCCTGCCCTGAAGGTCCGAGAAGCAGACAGTTACTGCTTTAATTTTATTTTCGTTTTCAAGATATTTTATGTAGTGATTTTGAAGTTTTTTAGAGTCTACTGATTTTTGTGCCTTTTCTTTAGCTTCTAAATTTAAAGCTTCAAGTTCTTCATAAGGTATTTCTAAAAAATTTCTTAAAGGTTTTTCGCTCATAATGTTATCCTATATTTTCACCAAAAAATTATATTACGCTTAGCTTAAAAAAATACTAGACTATGTGTAAAGATTAGGAGAATAAACAATTAAAACTATAACTTACGAAAGCTACCCTTCTCCTGAGCGTGATATCAATTGCATCTCTGCCATTGGACAAATTTATGGAATTGATACACAGAGTCCAAATAATTCCAAAGTTTTAGAAATTGCTTGTGGCTCAGCTACGCAATTATGTGCTCAAGCACTAGCTTTTCCAAATAGTAAGTTTTTTGGTTTAGATCTTGATATTGTACAAATTCAAAAAGGCCAAAAAGTAATTAAAGAGCTAGCAATTAAAAATATAGAGTTAGTTTGTCTTGATATCGCTAATTATAAAGGAGAAGAAACTTATGATTACATTATTTGTCATGGTTTTTTTTCTTGGACTAAGGATCAAACTAGAGAATTAATTTTAGAAAAAATATCTAACTCTTTATCAGAGAATGGAATAGCTTACATAAGTTATAACTGCTTACCAGGCTGGTTTAACCGTGGAAAAATTTGTTCAAAATTAAGGTTTAATGTAAAAAAAGAAAATTCTCCAATAGAAAAAGTTAAAAATGCTAGAAATACTCTCATTGAATGGGAAAAATCAATCTCTGAAACTGCAAATTCTGATGAATTAAAATTAAAAAAAGAATTACTAAATGTTATAAAACAATCAGATGGATTTATTCTTCATGAAATGCTTGAAGAGGAAGTTAAACCTTTCTTCTTAAAAGATTTTTTAAAATTATCTAAAAGTTTTTCTTTAAATTACTTAGGAGATGGAAAATCTACCAGAATGCGCCTTTCTAGATTTGCTGAGTATGAAGAGAACTATGT
>CALJRW010000018.1 GCA_937976335.1 uncultured bacterium
ATAGTCACCGATTTTGAGTTTTTCCTAAAAACTTAAAAATTTTTGGTGATGAGTGAGACTTTGGCTTTAGCCAAATCGAACCAATAAAACCGCATATACTAAAACACAAAATTTAGGCAAAGACGTTTAGTCTTTGACAAAAAAACGGAAAAACCTAATGTGTTTTAGTATATACCAAATGCCGACGGGTATATCAGATTATGTTAGCAGTTTAAAGACAAAAATCAGTATTACTACGCTAAAGAAATTTTTTACCCATTTATTGCCTTTTTTGACAGCTGTGTTGGCTCCTACATAGCCGCCGACGAGAGATCCTATTATCATGCTTAAGCCGTATCCCCAGTGAACTAGTCCATTTAGAGCAAAAATAGCTAGAGAGGAAAATGATAAAATAACCCAAGGGACACTATCGGTTGCATTGGCTGTAATGATTGGAAGACCAAAAAAGTATACTAGGCTCGTAAGAATTAAGAGTCCGCTACCTCCGCCAAAGAAACCCGCAAATATCGTGCAAAGAAAAAAAACTATGTATCCAAGTTTTTGTTTGTTTTTACTAGTAGTCTTTTTAATTAAACCAAAGTCTTTGACCATGTTCATTAAAACAAGTATTAGAATTAGAGCAACGATTGGCCTCATATATTTAGAAGGCGTTACGACCATTAGTTGCGCTCCGATAATGCCTCCAATAAAAGCTATTGTGCCGAATGGTACAGCTAGCTTCCAATTTACTAAATTTTTTTTGTTATAATTATAAAATGCGCTTGAACTTGCTCCAATTGCCAAAACTTTGTTTGTTCCAATTGCAACTTGTGGGTCTAAACCAATGAAAATCAACATTGGGATAGATATAAGTCCACCACCTCCAGCAACCGAGCCCATAAAGCCTGCAAAAAAGGCAATTAAGATAATAAAAATATAAAGATAAATTTCTGCTTCCATTTCCATTTTATCAAAAATAATGCTATAAACGAAAAGAAAAGGAAACTTTTCATGGCAATTATTCTAGACGAAATTTCAAGAACCTTTCAGGAATACTTACTACTTCCCGGTTGCACTACCACAGAACACACTCATGATAAAATTAGCTTAAAAGCTCCAATTCAGAGGTATCATAAATCAGAAGGGATGAAAGCAAAGCTTAATATCCCTATTGTTTCAAGTGCAATGCAAGCTGTGACTGGTTCTAAGCTAAGTGTTGCTTTAGCAAGAAAAGGAGGTTGTGGTTTTATATTTTGTTCTCAATCGATTGAAGATCAGGCAAAAATGGTTCGACAAGTTAAGGAACATAAGGCAGGTTTTGTAGAATCAGATTCTAATTTATCGCCATCTGCGACTTTGGCTGATGTGATAGAGCTAAGAAATAAAACAGGTCATTCAACTATTGCAATTACTGAAGATGGGGGAAAACATTCGAAACTTTTAGGTCTTTTAACTAGTAAAGATTTTTGGGAATTTAAGGATGATCTTTCAAAGCCTGTAAGTGAATACTACACGCCTTCAGAAAAACTTATCTTTGGAGAAGTTGGAATTAGCCTGCAAGAAGCAACGGACAAGCTTTGGCAATCAAAAAAAGAATGTCTTCCAATCATTGATAAAAATGGAGCGTTACACTCTTTAGTTTTTAGAAAAGATTTTTACGATCATAAAACTAATCCTGATGAGCTTACTGATGATAAAAAGAAACTGTTTGTTGGAGCAGCTCTCAACACATATGATTACATGGATAGAGCTGGGAGTTTGATTGAAGCAGGAGTTGATGTAATGGTTCTCGATTCTTCGGATGGCTACGGGGAATGGCAAAAAAATGCAGCACTTGAGCTTAGAGAGGAATATGGAAGTGATATTATTCTGGGTGGTGGAAATGTTGTAACTGCAGAAGCTTTTAGATACCTTGCAGATGTTGCAAAGGTTGATTTCGTTAAGGTTGGAATAGGTGGCGGGTCAATTTGCATTACTAGAGAGCAGAAAGGAATTGGCCGTGGTCAGGCATCGAGTGTAATGGAAGTTGCTAAGGAAAGAGATAAGTATTTCCAAGAAACTGGACATTATATTCCAATTTGTTCTGATGGCGGGCTTTCTTCTGACACGCAAATTATTATAGCGCTTGCAATGGGAGCAGATTTTGTAATGATGGGTCGTTATTTTGCTATGACTTCTGAAAGCCCAACTCCAAAAATTTCGCATAAAGGAAGAGTTTATAAACCTTATTGGGGAGAGGGGTCTAATCGCGCTAGAAATTGGCAACGATATTCTCAATCAAGCTCAAAAACTCTTACATTTGAAGAAGGTGTTGATGCATATGTTCCGTATAGCGGTAATATGAGTGAAACTCTAGATGTCACGGTTCTAAAGCTTAAATCTACAATGTCTAACGTTGGTGTTAACTCTCTAAATGATTTTCATAAAAATGCAAAATTAGTAAGAGTTTCTGAAATGACTTTAGTTGAATCAGGAACTGGTTCTGTTGAACAGTTAGATAGAATTCTATCCGAAGAAAAATAGTTTGGAATATTCTTTTATAAATTCTAATGATTTTTTAGAAATTTGTTCAAAGTTAGAACTGCAGCCTAAATTCAATATGGGTGAAAGAGTTTGTAGAGGATTTGCAGATCTTGGATTTGAAGAATTTGTTGTTGCTGGAAAAAATTTTATAGTTTCTTTATTCACTGGTGAAAAAAAAGAAATAAATGAATCAGAAAAAGATCATTTTTTTTTAATACCAGATGTTGATTATCTAATTCAATATCTTTATGAATTAGAAGTTAACATTATAGAAGTTAAATTTGTTGATGAAAGAGAGTGGTTTGTTAAAGGAGTTAGTTTAAGTTCTGATCGATCTTTTGAATCTTCTGAGAGTACTTTAGTTGGGTCTTTGGTGGCTCTTTTGAATTCTTTTTCTTAGAGCTGGGAGTTTCTAGAGTTGAGGAGTTACA
>CALJRW010000019.1 GCA_937976335.1 uncultured bacterium
CCTACTAGCTATAAGCGTTATGGTGTTGATTGGAATGGTGATGGTAAAGTTTCATTGTTTGATGTAAGTGATGCAATTGCCTCCTGTGCTAATTACCTTGCAAAATCTGGATGGCGTAGAAATATCCCCAAAAGGTTACAAGAGGAAGTTATCTGGCAATACAATAGAAGTTCTCCTTATGTTAATACTGTGTTAAATATTTTTGAAAGACTTAGTGTTAATTAGGTCAAATAATTGTAGCAAAATCGAGAATTTTATCTTCTTAATTCTTTTCATTTTCTCTAAACACATGCTATCTTTATGCTATTATGGAAGAAAAACAAACAATATTAGTACTAGATGATCATGCCGATGTTAGGCTTGCCATAACAACTATTATAGAGAGCCTTGGATATAACTTTCTTAGCTACGCTTCTGCTAAAGAAGCCTTGGCTGATATCACTGATAAAAAAATAGATTTAGCTTTAGTTGATGTAATGATGCCTGAAATGAACGGTTATGAGTTTATTGAAGAATTTAAAAAAATAGAATCTTTTACAGAAACGCCTATAGTTATGGTGACAGCTAAAGATCAAGATGATGATATTTTAGATGGTTACAAATATGGTGCTGACTATTATGTAACAAAGCCATTTTCTGCCAAGCAATTAGAATACGGCATCAAGATGTTTTTATGAAGATAAATGATAATAAAAGTTTTGAATTTGTTAATCCTAAAGGATTTTTAGTTGTTGAAGGTCTTAACGGCGCTGGGAAGACAGTTTTAATTAATAAAATTCAAAGCCTTTGTATGGAGACTAAAGAGTGTCTTAGTACTCGAGAGCCTGGAGCTAGTCAGCTAGGAAAAAAGCTTAGAACTATGCTTTTAGATCATCAAGCTAATCCGAGATCTGATTTAGCTGAGCTGTTTTTGTTTTCTGCAGATAGAGCGGAGCATGTTAGTAAGATAATAAAGCCAGCTCTTGAAAGAGGTGCTTGTGTAATTTCAGATAGATATTATTATTCGACTGCTTCTTTTCAAGGATACGGGAGAGGTTTAGATCATAGTATTGTAGCGCAAGTTAATTCCATTGCTGTTCAAGGACTGTTACCTGATTTAGTTCTTTTTTTAGATGTAGATCCTGAAGAAGGTTTAAAAAGAACGGGAAAAAGAAAAAGTCAGGAGCAAGATTCTTTTGAAGATAAAGAGTTAGAATTTCATAATAATTTAAGAAGAGGTTTTTTAGAATTATCAGAAAGTTTACCAGAACCCTTTGTGGTAGTTGATGCTATGAAAGCCGAAGTTGAGGTATGGAATTTTGTTGAACCAATTGTTAAAAAATGGTTGAAGTCTTTATGAGAGTTGTAGGACATAAAAATCAAATTTTTAAACTTCTAGAGCTTTTGCAAGGTCAAATTTTTCCCTCAGCAATTTTATTTGCAGGGCCAGCGGGAGTAGGGAAAAAACTCATTGCTTCAAAAATTGCTAAGCACATTATGTGCGAAAAGACTGATATTATTTGTGAGACATGTAAATCATGTATCTTGTTTGAGGCTAACAATAGTCCTGATTTATTTAGTATTGACGGAGCAAATGTTTTAGTTGAAGAAGTAAGGGAGACTATCAACAAGCTTCTTTTGAAATCTTTTTTAAATACTGCAAAAATCCTTATTATCGACAATGCAGATCAATTAAATGCCCAAAGTTATAATGCTCTTTTAAAGACAGTTGAAGAGCCTAGAGAGAATACATATATTTTTTTAATAACTTCTAATTATTCAAAGCTTCCTCAAACTTTAATTTCAAGATGTCAGCTTTGGAATTTTAATGCTTTATCAAATGATGAAGTAGAATCGGTTCTAAAAGATTCAAAATTCAATGAAATTTCTGCTGAAGATAAAAAAATACTTGTTGAATTCTCTTGTGGTTCTTTAGAGAATGTAAATTATCTAAGGGAATACTTAGATCAAGTAGTTGAAGTTAGAAGTATTTTTCATTCAGTATGTAATGGAGATATTTCAAAAGCTTTAGGCTATATTGAAAAGTTAAAAAAAGATAAAGAAAAAGTAAAAATTCATCTAGGGATATTGAAGCTCTTGGCTAGAAACGAATTGAGTGAGCAAAAAAGTACTTTATTAAAAAGAAAGATAGCAATATTTATTGAAAACATATCAGTAGCGGAAGCTCTAATTTTTGAAAGAAATTTAAATACTGGCTACGTTCTTCAAAGTATCTTCTTTAAGCTTGCAAATGCTCAAAATCAACCAAAGTCTTTAGCAGATGATTTTGAGCAGTTAATTGATGGTATTGTAGTATAGCTATGTTAGGTTTGACAGATTCTCATACACATATAACTGACTCTGCTTTTGATAACAATCGGGAAGAGATTATAAAAAAAGCTCGTGATGTTGGAGTTTCTCGATTTTTATCTGTTGGCGCAGGTGATGATCTAAATTCAGCAAAAGCTGCAATAAAGCTTAGTGAACAATATGATTTTATTTGGGCAAGTGCGGGCGTTCATCCTCATGATGCTAAATCTGAGCCAGATGTGTCTGAATTAAAGGAATTACTTAGCGCAAGTAAAGTCTTAGCTGTAGGTGAAACTGGACTTGATTTTTTTAGAGACTGGGCCCCAAAAGACTTACAAATTAAATGGTTTAGAGCACAAATTGAATTAGCTCACGAATTTAAAAAGCCAATTATTATACATTCCAGAGAGGCGGGTAATGAATGTCTGGAAATTTTACAAGAAATGGAAGCTCAAAAGGTAGGGGGCGTTTTTCATTGTTATTCTGAAAATGCAGAATTTGCAAAAGAGCTAGCAAAGATTAATTTTTTAGTTTCATTTCCTGGAACAATTACTTTTAAAAATGCCCAGAGTGTTAAAGAAGCTGCAAAAAGTATTCCATTAGAGCAAATTATGCTTGAAACCGACGCTCCATATATAGCGCCAACTCCTCATCGGGGAAAAGTATGTGAACCATCATTCATTATTGAAACAGCTAAAGCACTTGCGGATTTAAAAGGTATTAGTTTAGAAGAAGTTGCTAAAGTTACTTCTGCTAATGCAGAGAAATTGTTTAAGTTTGCTTAGGAAAATATATAAAAAATTATAATCAGTTTAAAGCTTATTAAATATGTTTCAAAAACCAATTGGCAGTTTTTTCATATAACTTGTTTCCAGTTTCTCCTTCGATAAAACAATGTCCAGCTCCTTTAATGCCTACTAGTTCTTTGGGTTCTTTTGCATACTTGTAATACCTATGAGCAGCTTTTTTAAGTGCTGCATGTTTACTATCTGCATAGCAAATTTGTGTAGGGCAATTTATATTTGAAATTAGTTCTAGTTCATTAGGAAAGTTTTTAATTGATTGAACATATTTTTCTCCAACTATTATTTTTAAATCCCAATTCAGTATATAAGAATTATGTTTTCTTGAAAATTTATACATTTTGCTGATTGGCCAATCAATTAAGGTAGAACAATCCCATAAGCTTATAGCTTTAACTTTTGTTTTGTCGCAACGAAGTAATCTTAAGCCGCCGTAGCTATGTCCTACTAAAAAAATACTTTTATATTTTTTAGAGAATTTATCTATAACAAAATTTAGATCTTTAACAGTTGTATCAAAAGTAATATTTGTAAATTTTCTTGAATCTTTAGTCCAATAGTAAAAATTAACTCTTAAGCAATCAAAGCCTTTTTCTAAAAGATAATTACTAGCATTATATAGAGGTAAGCCGTTATTAAACCTTTACTCTTTTTTTTAGTTTTGCAAAGGGTGCTGTATATGTACTTATTCTTGTTAAGTTTATGTTTAAGAAGTTTATCCAAGATTTCCTCCTTTAGGAAAAGTAACAATCATACAAACCAAAGACACAGTACCTAAAAAATAAATCCAATTTGTATCTCCAGAAAAATAAGTACATAGAAAGCCGATTATAGCACATGATTCAAATAGGCTTAACCTAATTAAATTTAGTATAAATTTATTTGGCTTTTTATCATTTTTTTTAGCTGCAGATTTTATAAAACCGATAATTATACCTGGTAATAAAAAAGCACTAAATAATGCTATTGTGCACATTATATAAAGAACGTAGTTTTCTACGCTGTTTTTTGAGTTTTTTGAAAAAATAGAAGCTACAAAAAATAAATTAAGAACAGAAAAAATAAATACAGTGTGAACTATTTTTGGGATAAAGGAGCTTTTTTTGGCTTCCAAATCATTCATATAC
>CALJRW010000020.1 GCA_937976335.1 uncultured bacterium
AGAGTTTACTATTTAAAACTCGTGAAACTCTAGAAACTCCTGAAACTCCCAGCTCTCAGAAAAATAAAGATACTTATATCATAAGTTTTCTTTGCAAGTTAGCCAGCACTAAAGATATTGGTATTTTTAAAAGAGCTTTGGGATAGAAAGATTGTAGCCTTAGTTTCATTTAAAAAACCTACTATAAAAGCTAATCTACTAAAATCTTTAAAAGAAAAAAAAATAGCTAAAAGTTTAACAATTTTTAGTTAATTCTTTTTTAATATATTTTTCATGATCAGGATGTTTAGAACCATATAACTCCTCCCAAACACTTAAAATTTCTCTAACACTATCATATTCACCTTCTGCAAAGGCAATCTTAAGTTGAGTTTTATGAATTGCTTTTAATTCTGTTATATGGAGACGTTCTCTTGTAGCTAAAGGAAAAAGTAACTCTTTTGCAGCTTGGATATTATTCTTTTCTATTTCGATTGATGCAATTGCTATGCATGCAAATAAATAATCTGGATGCTTAGCATGAATCTCTCGTACTAGCTCTTCAGCTTTTTTCTCTTCTCCTTTTGTCGCATAAATTACTGCTAAATTATTAAGTAATGAAGGTTTGTCAGGCACTATTTCAAGAGCTTTTCTTATTAACTTTTCTGCTTTTTTATAGTTACCATCAGTCATTAAATATGCAATCTCATCCTCAAGATCGCCAGTTCTTGGATCAAACTCTCTCAGAGGACCAGTAATAATTTCTTGCTGAATCCCCTTTAACTTCCTCTCTTCACCATTTATAAAAAACTTGTACCCCTCCTCTAACCAACCACGAGATTGCAAAAATAGCGCCACTTCTTTTCTAACATTATCACTCAAACGTCGACCTGATACAAACTTAGACATCTCAACATAAAGAGATTCATTATCTATTTCAATAGCTATCATTTGAGCAAAATGAATACAGCTTTCATCTCCAAAACGAAGTCCAATTTTAGCAAGCTCAATAATAAATGGGTATTTTGTATATAAAGCATGTATTTTTTTTGTAGTAGCCTTTTCAGATTTTGTTTTACCATCAAAAATTTTCTCATAAATCTTTAATGGTAATAAGGTATATAACTCAAAAAAATAAAATTTATTTTCTACTATATTATTAGAATTACGAGAATCTAACTCTACAACTTTAGACCAAATTTTATTAGCATTTTTTTCATCCCTTAGCATAAAATAAGAAAATGCTATTGCTTTTAAAGCTGATGCTTCTTCTTGAACATTTCCTATATCTAGGTTTTTATCTAATTCTTTATACAAGCTAACTATCAAATCGTATTTCTCTATATACAACAGGGCCTCTACTTGTTTAAAAAAGTTGTGCTCAACTCGCTTTTCTAAAGATTTAGGAAAATCTATTTCTTTTGCTAAGAATAGCTTGCATCGAGTTTTTGATGCTTGAGCAAAAGCATCAAAAGGATCTGCTTTTACTGCTTTCTCCGCAATTTCAAGAGATTTTTCAATCTGTGCTTGTTGAAAATATATCTCTGATAAATTGTTATATGCTGGAATAAAATTAGGAAATTCTTTAACAGTATTCTCTGCTAGCCTTTGAGCTTCTTCAAAACAATTTATTGTTAAATTTAACCTAATTAGATCATGTTTATAAGCTGCGACTTGATTTCCTCCATACTTTACAGAAAACTTCGCAACTATCTTTTGAATCTCAGGAACAATTTGTTTAGAAAAATTCCTAAAATCATCTTCTATCTCTATAGGAAGCTTAACATTATTTAAATATTCATACTCATCCAAGACTAGAGAATGATAGCTGTTTTTAAGATAAGTCATCATTAAGTTAAACCGATTTATTAAATCATTTGGCCTTATTTTATAAATCTCAAAAGAACATCTTAGTACACTCAAGGAATCATCTAATGCAGCTCCAATTGCTTGCTTAAGATAAAGAACATCTATACTTTTCGGGTATTTTTTTTCTAGCTTTATAGCGATTTCTTTAGCTAGCATTGGATTACCCTCTTCCAAGTAAAAAAATGCTTCATCTAACTTTTGTTCAGCTTTAAAATTTAATTTTTTTGACATTTGTATTTCTCACAAGTTTCCTTCCCACAGTTTAATCAAAAAATCTTCCCAATAAATATATAAAATATCATCAGCTTTCCTATTTACTTTATCTAAAGAAACTAAATAAAACTTCTTAATTATCCCTTCTTCTTTGAGCTTAAGCAAGTTCTTGGCATCTCTAAGATTTGTTGAAGTTTTTGATTTTACTTCAATCGCTATTTCATCACCTAAAATTAAATCAACTTCTGATTTATCTCTAGTTCTCCAAAAAGAAAGATCTAAATTAAGATTTAAATATGAATTAGCCGCTTTAGCCTCAAGAATAATAAAATGTTCTAACATTTGACCAAAAAGTTCAGTTTTTTCTTGAATAACATTAATAGATTTTAAGGAATTAACCACACCTAAATCGAAAAAGTAAAATTTGGATGTCGTTGCAACTTTTCTTTTCTTTGATTTAGTCCAAGCCTTTAAGTTAAAACCTAATAAAGTATCTTCTAATAATTGAAAATATTCCCTAATAGTATTAGGAGAAATTTGAGCATCACTTCCTAATGATGTATGATTTAAAACTTGCGAATTGGTCATCGCAGCAAAGTTAAGAAATTTTGAAAAATGAGCAAATTTTCTAACAAAACCTTCAGCCTTTATTTCTTCTATTAAGAAAGCGTTGACATAAGCATCTAATTCTTGTTCTGGATGATCGCTTGTAAAAACAGCAGGAAGACCTCCAAAAGTAAGATATTTTTTTAAGTTAAAATTTGAAATTTCATTCCAAGTCAAAGGATACAGATGACTAGTCCATGCCCTCCCAGCTAACAAATTAGTACCTTTTTTCTTTAAATTTTTGGTACTACTTCCTGTAAGCAAAAAAGTTATATTCTCTTCTTCAATCAAGCGATGAACTTCATTTAACAGAAGTGGAATCTTTTGAACTTCGTCTATTACTACAAACTTCTTATTGAACCCCTCTTCAGCCTTAATAATATCTTCTAATTCATAAGGCTTTTCTAAAAGTCTTAAATAAAGATTAGTTTTCAACAAATCTATAATTATAGAGTTCTCTTTTAGTTGTTCACGAATTAGAGTTGATTTCCCAGTTGCTCTAGGACCAAAAAGAAAGTGTGATTTCTTGTTTAGGAGTTCATTTAAATTTACAGTTCTTTTAATATTCATAATATTCACAATAATAACATAAATATATTGAAAAATCCATGATTATCTTGTGAATATTTGAATAAATATGCCATATACGCTTATTTTTTTGGTAGAAATGAGAATTAGAAAAAAATATGGTTTTTGTTAGAGACCTGTTGAGACTCTAGAAACTCCGCATCTCCAGAATTCTGCGTCATTAAATAAAACTGTTTTATTTCTTAGTGACGCAGAGATGTAGAGATCTGCAATTTTTAGAGTTTTTTTTTCGAAAAAAGTAGTTTAATTTATCTTACCACAGAAGCACAGAAACACAGAATTAGTGTTAAGTAATTCTTGGTTCTTTTGTGTGAAAAAATTCTTGAGGGCTGGGAGTTTCTAGGGTTTCATGAGTTACTAGAGTTTACTATTTAAAACTCTTGAAACTCTAGAAACACCTGAAACTCCCAGCTATTAGAAAAATAAAGATACTTATATTATAAGTTTTCTTTATCTAACCACAGAAGCACAGAAACACAGAATTAGTGTTAAGTAATTCTTGGTTCTTTTGTGTGAAAAATTCTTGAGGGC
>CALJRW010000021.1 GCA_937976335.1 uncultured bacterium
TTAACTTCAAAAAATGGATTAGAGATTTTTATTTGACTTTTTTCTCTCAACTAAAAAATTCAATCTTACACTTTTTTGAAAATTACTATTCTAAAATACTTGTAAATTCTCTCTAATTCGGTCTTTTTAAGCGTCGACTAATTAAAAAACTAATCTAAAACTCGAAAATGTGCATCTGAACTAACTAAGGAGCTAAGTGGGAGCTAACTGGTGCCGATATACCCAGACTATCAATTTAAAACTAAGAACAAGAGAAGAATGTTACTTGTGCTAAATAATAGAAAAAATAAACAAAAATGTTGCTGGCACCAGTTAGTTCAAAATGTTGCTGGCACCAGTTAGTTCAACACACTTTACTTCATAGTACCAACTATCTTTTCTTTAATTTTTAAATATTGCTTTTTTGTTATGGAAGTTCTTTCTATTGCTATTTCTTTTCCTTGGATTGAAACAATTTTGTCTTCTTCAAATCTATTTAAAAAGCCTCTAAAAGATTTCGATAAGTCTATATCTTCTATATATATCTTGTTCCTCTTACCAAGTAAAAGATTTTTCCACCCAGAAGAAGGTCCGGAAATATAATTTGAGGTGATTTCTAAATATGATTGGTAAATCAAGTAAGAGGAATATCCCCAGATAGTTAAGAAAATTAAGTCAAAAAACTCTAAGGGTCTTTCAGATAAAGAAGAACGTCCTATTATGATCAAAACTATTAGAATAAATGAACTTACAACAGCACCTTTCTTACCATAGAATTTAGTTTCCATATGCTCTTATAGTTAATCATAAAATAAACATAATACTTCGCTTATTTTGCCAGTATTGCTTAGTAAAATCAACCTTCTTATTATCAATTACCTAAGAATGCTCAGTGTTGGGTAGGTTCAGTGTACATAAAGTAGTTTAAGAGTTTGCAAAAACTGGTGCCAGCAACATTAAGTATTGAAAATTTTATAAAAAATTAATTAAAACAAGAAACTTTCTAGATATTTTCTCGAATATTAAAAATTTATATTACTTGTACGTCTTAGTGACAGCAGTAGTCACTTAGAGTTGTTTGTAGAAACTGAGTAAAAACAATGCTTATTAATTTACTGACAAAACGCCGAAACTAGACTATAATTATAGTTAAATGGATAAGAAAAAAAATCGTAAATTTGGATTTTCATTTGTTGGCAAAGACGATATGTTAGACAAGATTAATGAAATGGATGGCACTTTAGCTATGTCTATTGAGCAAAAATTTGAATTAATCTGCGATTTAACTCTCTTTAATTTTCAACGAGTTAACAATACTAATGATATACCAAGATTTCTTAGAACTACTGCATGTATTAGAAAAGCATAAGGTAAAATATGCTGTTATAGGCGGTTATGCAGTTGGCTTATATGCTGAACCTAGATACACTAAAGATTTAGATTTGATTGTTAGTCCTACGCTAGAAAATGCTAAAGTTTTGTTAGCAGCACTTGATGAATTTGGAGCTCCTACAAGCAATCTCACAGTAGAAGAACTTGCCAGTCCTGGGCTACTTTACGTATTTGGAATTGAACCCTTAAGGGTTGATATTTTAAATAGGATTACAGGAGTTTCTGTATCTGAACTTATAGACAGAGCTAACATTTATGATATTCAAAACACACAAATTAGAGTAGTGAAGTTACCTGATCTAATAAAACTGAAAGAACTTGCTAACAGAAAACAAGATATTGCAGATATTGAAAAATTAAAATTGGCTAAAGAATAATTTATTATTGCTGTTGCTATCAAGAATTTATATCAAAATTTTTCAAAAAAATAAGCCAAAACAAGAAATTTTATGAGCTTTGTGTCGAATATTACAGTTTATAAAAATTCTTCAAAGGTTTAGATATATGTTGCTTGTTAAAAGTTGTTGGCACCAGTTAGTTCGCCAGTTAGTTCCCCAGTTAGTTCCATAATTTTTAGCAGCCTAACGGCTTAAGTCGAACAGCGCAGTTTACTGCGTCTGTTTTATACGTATTGTTATACCATTATTATATTTAGTACCAACCACCGTAAGAAAAATAAATAATTCTAAAGTCTTACACTCTAACTAAAAATGGTATTAATACCAGTAATTTCCTCAGCAACTTCTAACATATTCAGATAATTATACTTGAAGTAGTGGAGATAAATAAAGACAGCATAATTGAAATATATAATTTTCCATCTCGCTATCATAAAATAAAGCAACAATTTATTTAAAATGTCGATTATTACATTGAGTGCAGGCAAAACGTACTTTGTCAAAAAACAAAAATAACAAAAGGAAAAAGAAATGAAACTTTATAACAATAATAACTTAGTAAATAATTTCAGACATTTAATTAATTCTGATAGTCATATTAACTCTGCAAATTCGCCATTGATAATAATTCCTCCTACTCAAGATTCTGGGCAGAATTATTTTCCTGGAGGCTCTAGAGGTTTTCAGAGAGGAAGGGGAGCTGCTTTTGAAGAAATGTCAGGTTTTTTTAAGCAAATTGTTGGAAAATTAATAGGCATGCTAGAGAAAGCTATAGGCAAAATGCCCGAAGGTTCTAATTTAGAGAAAATGCCGGAAGTTAAAACAGAAACTCCTAGTACTAGTGCTGTGGGTAATGAAATTCAAATACCAGAAAATCAAACTAACTATGGTCGTCTGGTAAGAAAATCTGGAGAGCTAGCTTGGAAACCAAATGGCAAAAATGGGCCAACAGCACTTCTTAGAAAAAGACATAATGGTAATGTAAAAAATGTTAACATTTATGGTCCAAATGGTAGTTTAGTCAGTACGGGAAAAGTTGTAGGAACTACAAAAAATGGACGACCAAAAGTCATTTTTGATAAACCTGCAGATCAAATTCCTAATGGAAGTAAGATGGTAATTGATTTTTTAGGCGGCGGAAAAAGGCATGTTGATATTTCTGATGCTGGGAGTAGGTTTAAGTACTAATTATATAAATTTAACTAAAAATATGACAATACAGTCATTTAGTGTATAATTAAGGAAAGCATATAAGTGGCTGTTGAAAAATGCTGTTCTACTACAAAAAAATCTTTTTTCTCTAGACGAACTCTATTTTTCAACAGACTCATAAAGAATTGTAGAAAATGGCTATAAATATTAAAGATAAAGAAACTGATGCAAAGGCACGTGAGTTGGCCAAAATGACCAATAAAAGTATTACTCAAGCAATTTCTTATGCGTTAGATTTAGCACTTAGTTCTATTAAAAAAGAAAATGCTATTGAAGAAAAATACAAACTTGTCAGTGAAATTTGTAATAGGTTTAAAGTTCATATGAAAGGCAGAAAAATGACTTCTACTGATCATGCGGAAATACTTTATGATGAAATGGGATTGCCATAATCAAAATTACTCCTTACGGAGCATTTCTGATTAATTTATAAACATGAGCATTAAGAGAATCTATAATCTCCCAACTTTTAGAGTTTTCAAAATTCTCAAGAATTAGCAATGCTTTGAATTCTTTACAGGATCCGTATGCAATCTGAAAATACTTTTTTCTATCTTTACTGGTTCTTTTCCCATATCCTTCAGCTAAATTTAAAGCTATTGACCTTGCAGCTCTGTCAAGCTGATTCTTGGCGTCATAGCCAAGCTTAATATTTTTACTTTCTTGATAAAACGTTTTAGCAAGTTGAAAGCATCTGAAATTTTCCATAATAATTTTCTCCTAAAAAAGTGTTACACCCAGAGGCGCCAGCCGCTAAGCCTTTTTTAGGAGAAAATTATTATGGAAAATTTCAGATGCGCTGCTACCTATCTCGAGATGTCAAAAAAAATACCTGTTTTCAGTGTTCTGTTGCCTGTTTTCTGTTATCAGAATAAGAAAAAAACACTAACCATAAAAACTCCCCCCATCTCTCCCGCGCCTCTCAATCCCAGCACAAGGCTTAAACCTAGCCCCATACTTCTTATCAAGATAATCGAGCGTATCCAAAACTTTCTTAGCCCCTAAACTTTCAGCGTAGCGAATTAATCCCCCTCTAAACGGTGGAAATCCAATTCCCATAACTGTCCCTAGATCAATTTGATCTGCTGCATCTTTCCCTGGAGTTCCTGCAACTCCTTCATCAAGACAAAGAACAGCTTCATTTAAAAGTCTAAAGATTAGTCGTTTTTCTATATCATCAGGCAGTGTGTCGTTCGAATTTCCAAGCAAGCCTAAGACTTCTAGTGCTCTTTGATTGGGTGTTGGTTTTTTATCAGTATACAAATAAAACCCGGCTCCAGATTTCTTTCCAAGTAAGTTTTTTTCAACTAAGCGCTCTGCATAATCTTCGCCTTGCATTCTCTCACCATAACCTTTGAACATTACTTCTCCAACGTGTACTGCAACATCAAGGCCTACTTCATCAAGTAAACGAATTGGACCCATAGGCATCCCAAATTTGCTTGCTGCTTTGTCAATCTGTGAAATTGAATATCCATCCCTAAGTAGCGAAGCTGCTTCATTAAGATAGGGCACTAAAGTTCTATTAACTAAAAAACCAGGTACATCATTTACAATAATAGGGAATTTACCAAGTTTAACAGTTAGTGAAGAAATAATAGCAAGTGTTCTATCGTCAGTTTTTTCACCTCTAATTATTTCAACTAAAGGCATTTTTTCTACAGGGTTAAAAAAATGCATTCCAGCAACTCGCTCAGGTTTATTAATACCTTCTGCAATTTTTGTAAGTGGTAGGGAAGAGGTATTGGAGCAAATAATAGCTTCTTCTTTTAGAGTTTTGGATAATTCTCCTAAGACTTTTTTCTTAATATCTAAATTTTCTACAATTGCTTCAATTACAATGGTTATTTCTTCAGGTGTTGAAAGATTATCTGTAGTTAGAGAAAGCTTAGCTAGTGATTTTTCCCTTTGTTCGTCGTTTAAATATTTAAGTTTTTGAAAGTTTTTAGCCAGTCTTTTCTTAGCTTTATTAAGAGCTTCTTGATTTGTGTCTTTGAGCGTTACTTTACAATCACTTTTTAATAGAGAATAAGCAATTCCAGCTCCCATAACACCAGAGCCAATAACTAGACCGTGCGTATCTTTAACTTCAGATTTTGCACTTTTGCCTAAATTTTTTGAATTTTCAGTTAAAAAGAATAAATTAACTAAATTCTTACAAACAGAAGTGCTAATTAGTTTTCCAAGTTCCTTTGCTTCCTTTTTTATTCCAAGTTCTTTTCCTTTACTTAATCCATATAAACAACATTCAAGCGCTGCAGGCTGCGCAGGATAAAAACCTTTAGTTTTTTTAAGAACAGTTTTTTTTGCCACATTTCCTGCAATAAATCTAGCCGGTGGAAAAAATGTAATCAGTTTATCAGTAAATTTTATCTTTGGGTTTTTAACTTTGAGAGAATGGGTTTTGTGTTTGTTCTGAGCAAAATAAATAGCTCTATCTTCTATTTTATCAAGCGGTGTTATTTCATCAACTAGCCCAGATTTTAGAGCTTGTTTTGGATAGAGTAACTTGCCATTAAGAATAATATCTAAAGCTTTAGGAAGTCCTATAAGTCTTGGAAGTCTTTGTGTTCCACCAAAGCCTGGTAGTATTCCAAGTTTTGTTTCAGGAAGTCCAATTTTAGAACTTTTTCTATCTGTAATTAGCCTGTAGTCACATGCAAGAACTAATTCGCAACCTCCTCCAACACAAGGACCACTGATAGCAGCAATTGTTGTGCAGGGAAGTCTTTCGATTAACTCAAAAATTTCTTGTCCAGTTTTTGCAGCCTCTTCGCCTTCGGTAATTGTTGTGATATTATTAATAAGAGATAAATCTGCTCCAACACAAAACATATCAGCATTATTGGGCATAAAAATTAAAGCTTGAGGTGGAGAATTTTTAAGTTCAAGAAGTGTTTCTTTTAATGAAAGAAGTCTATTTTTTGTTAAGCTTACAAACTTTTCATCCTCAGAACCTAACCTAATTACTGAAATTCCGTTTCCTGCATCTTTTAGTATTACTTTTTCTTTATCAGCCATAAAGTAGAGAGTAACTTATGATTTTTCAGTTTGGAAGGGGAAAAGGCTGCTTTAGCGTTCTTTTGGATGGACAACAAATAGTTATTCCAAAATCAATAAGTTATAAGGAAACTGACTAGATCCAATTAAGCTTTAGCGACATGAGGCATGACCGTAGCTTGAGTGTAGGAGGGGGAAGCTTTTCAACTATAAAATTATAGAGAATCCTTTTTGGACTTTTTATAGATAATTAAAAGGGAAAATCAATAAAAGGATAATCTTTAACTTTCAAAACTTGTAAAACGTTAACTATTCGAATTCTTTCTATGCTTTCTGTGAAATTTTCTAATAAATCTTTTTTAATTTGATTTATTTCTGATTCTTCCTCTACTTGTACAGCGAGCATAAAATCATATTCTCCTATATAGCTGACATAGTAAGTAATTAATGGACATTTTTTAGAATAAGAGTAAAGGTTTTTATGAAAATCAACTCCAAAAGTACGAGTGTTAATAAGAAGAAGAAAAAGTGGCTCTTTGATGACTGATTGTTTAGATCTGTTTGTGTAGCCTACTATGATTTCTCTTTTCTCTAAACTTTTAATTCTTCTTTCTATCGTTGTGCCTGGCAAACCTGTTATTTTTCTAATTTTTGATTGAGACAAAATTTGTTGATTGCATAGTGCTTTTAGAATTTGATGATCTTTTTCGTCAATTTTATCTTTCTTGATAACTTCAGATAAGCTAAGTAAGTTCGGCTCTAAGTTTTTTTCATGTAGCTTACGTCCGCCAAGAGAAGCACTGAAGATTTGAAGAGATAATGATTTTTTAGAGAAAAAATCCCCATATTCTATTGATAGCTTATTTAAGAATTTTATTAACTGAGAGCTGTTTGCTACTACTATTTTAACTTCATATTCAAAACTTCCACTTACTTTCATTATAGCAGAAACTAGTTCATTTTCAATTAATGTATTTTCTATATTTTCTCTTTTCTTATCTGCCTGAGATGCTAGTGAAAATGAAAAACTATATTTTGAATATCCAATTTTTGCTAAATTTATAAGTACACGGCTTTGAATTAAGTTTGAAGATCGAAACTTTCTAAGGATATATTGAATAGAAGCAGTTTTATAACCTGTTGCCTTTGCAATATCTTTAGCTGATGCATCAGCGCGATTTTCTATATATGCAAGAATTTCTTTTTCTTGCTCAGAAAGTTTTATTTGCATTTTTACTAACCTAAATCATTTGAGTTTTTTCATATTGTTTTCTACTAGGAGTGCTAGTCTTTTGAAGTTTTTTTAAAACTTCACCTCTCTCATTACAAAATAATTATATAAAAAAAGCTCTATTAAACGTTAACATTCGCTTTGAGCTATTCAAGTGAAATGAATGTTCGGTTCTTATTTTAGTATTTTAAGTGAATTTCTAAAGTTGATTTTTAATTTTTAATTTTTTTTTATTAATTAAGAGTTCTTTATGTTAAAAATGAAAATTTATAATAATAAAAAAAAAGTAATATTTGATAAAACCCTTAACTTTTCCCCCATTATTAATCCTTCATTCGGGTATAAGTTAAAAAATACATCTTATTCGAATAAGTGTTCGGACTTATTGGGTTTTCTTTGTCTAAATTCTCCCTTTGTTTAATAATGAGATTATAAATTTAATAAAGAAGTTTTTTTATAGAGAGGAAAAATGTTTCAAGCAGAAATAAATTCTAGCGCTATAGCGGTAGAAAATGTAGATAGTGCTTCAAGTGAAAATTCAATAACAAGTACTGAAAGCTTATCGAATAGTAATGTTAATTCAATTACTATAGATGCTTCTTTTCAAATGCCAGTTGCGACTTCACAATCTTCAATTGGAGCAAATTTGGTAAATGCTGAGATTGGACTTAGTTTAGGTAATGGAATGGCAAATCTTTCTATGCCTTCATTAGGTGAGCAAGTGAATCAAGATGCTAATTTAATAGCTCAAGTTAATAGTGCTAGTGCTGCTCAATTTTTTGCTACTTCTAGTGTAGAGGATATGTCAACTAGTATGACATTTAATCCAAGCGAAGTCTTAGTTCCTCAAGTTTTAGCAGAGTTAGAAATGCCTGAATTTAATGTGATTTTAGATATCAATGCTTTGGAGATAGAGGAGAAGTTAGGAAAATCAGGAGAAACTGATTTTGAAGAAAGTGCTATGCCTCAAGTAGAAAAAGCTGATTTATTAAGTATACGTAATGAGCATTAAGAATATGCATTAGTTGCTTAACATATATAGTAACAGAAAGTGTTTTTATAATTACTATTCTCTAAAATGATAGCAAATAGTTAGAACATTAAATGGTTTAACGAAAACCAACTTATCCGATATAGCTTTAGTGATGAAAATTTTGGATGCAGTAGCTATGACTTAACAAAAAAAACTCTAGAAACTCTACATCTCTAGAACTCTGTGTCACTAAGAAAAATAAAAAATTTTTAGTGACGCAGAGTTTTGTAGATGTAGAGTTTCTAGTGTTTTAATATATATTGAGCTTCATAATGATTAAACTTTTCGCTCATTATTTTACGAAACTCACTATATATCTAAAAGAGAGAAAGCTTTAGGCAGCTAGAGTGTAGTTTTCAAGCCAATTTCTAAGTAAGCTAAATTTATCTAATCCAGTATCTTCTAGTCTTCTATTAGGCTCTTTATTAATCATGATTCCATATGATCTGAGATTTCTAGCTAGTTCTTTTAGGTTATTTTTTCTTGCCCATCTTTCAACTACTTTTTTAGTTTCTAAAATTTGTTCTTTATTACCGAGACGCAAGGTAATTTTGAAAGCTGTTAGTGCGAAAATTTCTTGAGCATCAAAATCTAAGCCCTTATTGTTTAATAAATGGAGAAGTTCTTTAGCTCTATTAATTGGAGAAAGTCTTTGTATATTTGCTGTGTATTCTACATCTAAAAAATTATCTAAATTTCTTAAATTTCTTGCTTTAAATATTGCATAGTGTTTGGCTGTAGTTGGTTGGTGTTGTTCCAGTTCGAATTCATCAAAAAAATACGCTACTGCTAATTTTTTCTTCCATGGTTTTGGTATTTCAGAAGAGATTTTTTTTAATTTAAGCAATTCTCCTATTTTATTAGCAATACTGACATTTGCTAAGTACTCTTCAATTACTTGAGCTTCAGGAATGATATTACGCTCGTTATGTTTTTCTCTAATTGCCTTAATCTTTATAGTAATTTTTTCTCTCGCTTTTTCTAACTCTATTTTTGATTCATCAAAAATCTCTTGCTTGAAACGATAGCTAAAGCTCGAAGCAAATTTTAAGGCAATGATAACTCCTCCAACTCCTTTTTTTAACAAAGTTTCAATAAATTGACTGCATGCTGAAATTGTATCTTTGTAGAGTGGTTTTGAGCTATCCACCATGGCTAAATAATAGCTTTTAATATACCCAACTTCTTCAAAAAGAGACTTAAAGTGAGGATCGCTCAAATTGCTATTGCTTCTTTTTAATTCAAAGGTCTTAGATTCTAACCAAGTACGCATGCCTATTTCATATTTATGAGAGTTCTTCTCTAGTTTTTCTCTTATATCTTCAGTTAACTGATTTGCATTATGATACTCTCTTGGTAGCATTGATAAGAGGCCAGGTAAGTTATGTAGCTCTCCACCTTTAACAGTGTCTAGTACGCAACTTGCTATCAACATTGGTAGGTGAGATTCGTTAGTGTAAAGAAGATGAAAGCCGTCATTTCTATTTTCTAAATTTTCAGCACTTTGAATAATTTCGTAGCATAAAGTGCTATTTATAGCGGAGTGTAAATTAAAGTTTTTAGATGTAATAAATAATTTATTTACTGCTGTTCTAAAAAAAGGATTGTATTTTATTTTTTGAGGAAAGTATCTTGAAGCATCGTTGTAGAAAGATAAAGCAGCTTCGAAAAATTCAAGTTCTTTAGAAAAATCTTTAGATAAAACTGAAAAACTATCTTCTAAATTTTTTGAGCTTTTGATAGCTCGAGCTTTAAAATCATTCAAAAACTTAATAAATCTTACAATTTCTTTCCCAAACCACTTATGTAGCTCAGTTTGAAAATCCTTATTTTTTAGAACGTGTTCAGGAAGGCTTAGCGCTATTTTTTTTGCTAATTCAGAACGAATTCGCAGTTTTTTAGTAAAAATTCTTTGCGTAGCAATATAGGCTTCGTTTGGTAAAAAACTAATATCACTTTCTTTGCAAATTTTTAAAAGACATTCATAATAATGACTCGCATGAAGCGCTTCTTCTTGAGAGTCAATTCCAAGTATTAAATGTTTAAAAATCGAAGTACAAAAGTTTTTTTTGTATTCTGGATCTTGAAATTTTAAATATCGATCGTTAAATTCTTCAAATGAGAAAAAGTTTTTTTCATATGTCGGAATTAAATCTCTAAAAATAATAGGAGTTAGTGCTTCTGCTACTCGTCGATTAGCTAAAATACTACTTATCGCTTCAGGATTTTCCTCGACTGTAGCTTGCCAGTTTTCATGAACTATTCCTAGTTCTTCTAAGACATATCTTATGGCGATGGATGATCCCTTAGCTATTTCTAGAGCTGATAGACGAAAGACTTCCCGCATCTCATCTGAGTTGAGAGTTAGTCTACCAGATGGCTCAGTAGAAGTTCCTTTGGATAAAATACTTTTTAGTTGTTCTATTGCAGTCATTTAGTCTTAGGATTTTTTTTATGCAGAGCTTAACAGGTATAATTTTCTTAATAAAGTGAAAGGAATTCATTTTCTTTGTTAGTAAGCTTTCACTTTTTACATATTCTTCGAAGTAGCAAATTCAATATTTATGACCAAGCATTCTTAAGTTTTAGTAAGTAGAGGAAAAGCCCCTTAGTAAATTTTTTCCAGAACTTTTTCTTTTGCTTGTTAATTTTGTAATTAAAATTTTTATCTTAAGTTGCTTTCTGTCCTATGTTAATAGTTGAATCTCTTTAATCCGAAAAAAAACCTAAGAAATTAACTAGTTAAGTCTGATTTTTTAAGAAAATCAAACATTTGCATAACGGCAAATCTTAGGTTAATTTAGACAATCTTAAGCTTAATATAATATAGGCAAATTATTTAGGAGTGACTAAGTGAACGAATTTATGCAAGAAATTTCAAATTTTTCAGATCTCGGGACTGCAATTACAGTTCAAAAGATATCTTTCTGTTTAATCCTTTCTTTTCTACTTAGCCTTGCGGTTGCAAAGACATATCAGATTACTTACAGAGGAGTATCTTTCTCGCCAGCATTTATGCACACCTTAGTAATATGTGCGATGGTAATTGGTGCTGTAATGCTAATTATTGGTAGTAACATTGCGAGAGCTTTTAGTTTGGTTGGAGCGTTATCAATTATTCGATTTAGAAATGCAGTTAAAGATCCAAGAGATGTTGCCTATATATTCTTATCAATGGGAATTGGTATGGCATCCGGAACTGGATTCTATACGATAGCTGTTGCCCTTACTGCCATAACCTGTGGAGCTAGTTTGTTCTTGTCTCTTGTTAGGTTTGGTGAGCATGGTCTTACTGAAAGAGTTCTGAGAGTTCAGGCTCCTCAAACAGATAATTTTGAGAATCTTTTTAATGACGTGCTAAATAAGCATACAGATCAATTTAGTTTAATTTCAGCAGAATCTACTCGAATGGGTACAGAGTTAGAGCTAACATTTTCACTAAAAGTTCCTAAAAAGTTTAGTGCTGAACAAATCATGAAAGACTTATCAAGTTTAAATGAAAACTTAAAAGTTCAAGTTGTTGGTTCAAATCACGTAATTGATCTATAATAAGATAGAATGTCTGTAATACTATTTAGTAAAAAGTTAAGGGAGACTTTTCCTAACCAGCGTTTTCGTCATGAGCTAAAATATTTAGTGAAAATTGATGAAGCAGATTCTTTCTTTAAAGACATCTTGCCTTATTGCGAATATGATAAGCACGTTGATGAAACTAATAGTTACGAAATTGCTAGCACTTACTACGATACGAAAGATTTACGTTTTTTTTATGATAGAGAAGAGTCCGTCGGTTTTAGAAGGAAAATTCGTCTAAGAACTTATAATAAAGATAAAAAAGCAATAGCGCTTTTTTTAGAAATTAAGGAAAAGCATAAACAGTTTGTCTCAAAAAAGCGGCTACGCTTAAAAGATATGTCTATTCTTGATTCCGGCCTAGCTCATGATAAAATTCCACTAAGCTTAATTATTGATAATTTAGAAGACTCAGCAGAAGTGAGAGAGTTTAAATATTTACATAATCGTTTAGAAATTCTTCCAATTGTAATTACTCGTTACATCAGAAAACCACTTATACCAAAATATGAAGATGATATGAGAATTACTTTAGACATTAGAATAACTGCAGGAGGAAATTCTCTTCCAGTTTATGATGAACATGCAGAAAAATTTATAATAAAGCCTGACCAAGGAGTGCTTGAAGTTAAGAGTAATAAAGGGATTCCTATTTGGCTTCATTCAGCTTTAGCTAGATATAGTTTCGTTCAAACGAGATATTCAAAATATTGCCTTGGAGTTGAAGAGATGTTTGGTAGACATAAACCTTATCTCGTCTTTCAAGAAAAGAGGGGTAGGGAGAAAGGGCAGATTGAAAGGCTAGCAATGTCTTCCTGAAAGTCGATTGTTCGTATTTGATCTTGAATTCTCTATTTACCGAAAACAGAAAAAACTTAATTAAGTTGTGATAGAAATATATGCTCCCCGTTCCCCGTCTCTATTTCCCAGTCCCAGTTCCCCGTTCTCTGTTCCCCGTTCCCCGTTCCCTGTTCCCCGTTCCCAGTTCTCTGTTCTCTGTTCTCTGTTCCCAGTTCTTTGTTCCCCGTTCCCCATCCCAAAACAATAATATCCCTGTCCATTCCTTAAAACCTTTGATACAATTGCCTTCATAAAATTATGACAAAAAATATAAAAACTTTATCAGATTTAAGAACTTCTTTTTTAGAATTTTATAAAGAAAAAGGACATGCGCACATTGAAAGTTCTTCTCTCTTAATAAATGACGACCCAACTTTACTTTTTGTGAATTCTGGCATGGTTCAGTTTAAAGATGTTTTTTGTGGCACTGACAAACGTTCATACTCAACTGCTACAACTTGTCAAAAATCTTTACGGGTTGAGGGAAAGCATAACGATCTAGATGATATAGGGCGAACAGCTAGACATCACACTTTCTTTGAAATGTTAGGGAACTTTTCCTTTGGTGATTATTTTAAAGAAGACGCTATAAAATATGCATGGGAATTTGTTACTGAGGTTATTAAACTTCCAAAAGATCTTTTATGGGTGTCGGTGCATGAGACAGATATTGAAGCGGAGAATTTGTGGAAAACTTCGACAGATATAGATCCATTAAGAATTGTTAAATTAGGAGATAAAACCAACCTTTGGGCAATGGGAAATACTGGTCCATGTGGATATAATTCTGAAATTTTTTACTACATGGGTGATGCTCCTGAAAAACAAAGCACTGAAGAATTTTTAGAAGATGATGGGACTTATTTAGAAATCTGGAATCTTGTATTTATGCAATTTGAAAGAAATGAAGCAGGAGATATGACGCCGCTTCCAAAGCCTTCTATTGATACTGGAATGGGGCTAGAGAGAGTTGCAAGTATTTTGCAAGGAGTGCCATCCAACTATGACGTTGACTCTATCCGAGATGTAATATCAGGAGTAGAGAAGATTTCAGGAAAAGTTTTTAAAAGTACTTTCAGCAAAAATGATAAAAAGCAGTATGATATAGATGTAGCTATGCGAGTTATTGCAGATCATTCTAGAGCTGCAACTTTTTTAATTGCAGATGGCGTTTCACCTGGTAGTGACGGTGAATCTTATGTACTTAGAAGGTTAATAAGGCGAGCTATTCGATATGCTTCGCAGTACTTACAAGTTGAAGGGATATTTTTGCATGAAGTTTGTAATATTGTCATTGATAAAATGAAAGAAACTTATCCTGAGATTGGCAATTCAAAAAAATTAATAGTTGAATTGGTTAAGGCAGAGGAGGCGAAATTTAGAGAAACTCTTAGAAAAGGAATGGAATTGCTTTCTCAGTATAGCTCTGATCTTCAAAGTGGAGATATTTTTCCTGGAGAAATAGCATTTAAGTTAAATGATACTTTTGGTTTTCCTCTTGATTTAACGGAAGATGCCCTTAGAGATAGAGGAATAGTTGTAGATAGGAAAAGATTTAATAAAGAAATGGAGCTTCAAAAAGAACGCTCAAAAGGTTCTCTTAAAAAAATAGATATAAAGATTTCATCTGATTTAGGTGATGTAAAAAACACAACTTTTGTAGGTTATGATAAACTGCTTACTCAAGCTCCTTTAAGTGCGGTCTTAGAACTAGGAAAAGAACCAAATTCAGCTATCGGATTGATTTTTCCTGAAACTGTTTTTTATGCTGAAATGGGGGGGCAAATTGGAGATGTTGGGTTTATTGAGTTGGAGGGGCAAAAAATTCAAATTACCGATACTCAGAAAGATGCTCAGGGAAATTTTGTCCATATTTGTAATGCTGATTCAAATTCTCTGAAATCTTTAGTTGGAAAAGTAGCAAAGCTAGAAGTTGATAAGGTGAGTAGAAGGAAAATTGAAACTCATCATTCAGCAACACATTTATTACATGCTGCATTGAGAACGATATTAGGAGATCATATAGAACAACGAGGTTCTTTAGTTGAAACAAATCGACTTCGCTTTGATTTTAGTCATTTTAAAAGCTTAGATCCATCGCAAAAAAAGGAAATACAAGCTTTTGTAAATGAAGAGATTGAGAAAAATCACAAAGTAGAAATTCAAGAAATGAAGATTGGTGAAGCTAAAAAACTTGGAGCTATGGCAATCTTTGGAGAAAAATATGGTGATTGGGTAAGAGTTGTATCAATGGGTCCAAATTCTATTGAGCTCTGTGGTGGTACTCATGTAAAAGAAACTGCTGAGATTTCTCTTGCTCTCTTAGGAAGTGAGGGAAGTGTTTCATCTGGAGTAAGGAGAATAGATATGAAAGTTGGAGAGGAAGGGCATAAAGAATTATTAACTTATAAAGAATCAATAGAAAAATTAGCAAAAGTTACTAATTCTAAGCCAGAAGAAATTTTAAATAGAGTGCAAAGTGTTGTTAATGAAGTAAAAGAATTAAAAACTAAGTTAAAGGGGAAAGATAAACAAATTGCTCAATTAGCTTCAACTGCTTTATCTAGTAATGTAAAAGAAAATACGTCAGGTCTTAAATATTTAGTCTCAAAAGTTAGTGCTGATTCTAGGGATTTATTGTTAGATCTTGCTTCTGAAGTGTCTTCAAAAATAAATGGAGTCGTTGCTTTAGTTAGTGAAGATATTGAAATGTTAGTCATAAAAGTTCCAAAAAAACTAGATGGTTTTGATGCGGGAGCAATAGCTAAAAAAGTTTGTGCTGAGTTTGATGTTAAAGGTGGTGGAAAGAAAGAGTCAGCTACTGTTTCAGGTGTTAGTGGTGTTCTAAAAGATAAGGTGCTAGTTTTTTTAAATTCGCTTTTTTAAGCTGCTAAGGCTTCATTAAGTTCTTCGTGAGAGATAGCTTTTGCTCCAATTGTTACGTAGCTTTCGCCAAGTTGAGTCCGAATGGTTCTTGAGCCTAATTGAAAAGGAGTACCTGCGTTGATTAGTATGGAAGAAAGAGTGTTTGATGATTCACCAGCAGTGTCTTTTGAAGTGAAAATCAAGTATCCATTATCGCTAATACTTGCAGAGACAGATGCTAATAAATTTTCTGCATCTTTTCTATTTTCTTTAAGAAAAGGAAAATCTTCTAAAAATATGAGATCTGCTTTTTTGCCCTGAAGGTACTTTCGAATAAAGTCATTATTCTTTTCCGAAAGCTCTTCTGCAAAGTTACAAAGTTGTATTTGAAAAACTTCTGTATCGATTTCAAAAAATCGAGCAATTTGCTCAGTAAAAATTTTACAGTTTTTTGCTGCCGATTCTAGTCCACAAGCAAGAGAAATATTTGGGAAAAAAGTTTGGTAAAAAATTGGAGAATTCCAGTATCCAGTATTTAACTCAACTAAAGTTTCAAATTCATCCAAATTTACAGAAACGTTATTGAAAACTTTTTCATAAAGTACTCCTTCATTAGCTAATCCATTGAAATGTTGACAAATCCGAGAATATATTTGTGCCGCTCCTATTTCTGAAGCTGAGTTTTTTACAATAGCAGTTCTTAAGCCTTCATAGCCTTCTAACAACTTATATCTCTCTTCAAATGCAGCTAAATCATCGTTGGTTTCAGCTAGCTTAGCTAATTCTCTCTTTAAGGCCATACTTTCAAAATTATGATATTTAGTAATCCAGCTAGGTGCTGGAATTTCTATAGGTGGTTTAGCTTCATGTTTTTCTTGATAAAAAATAGCCATTTCTTGTTCTAATGATGAATTTAATTTAATTATGATTTTACGCTAAGATGCTTTCTTAGTCTATAGAAAGGCAAAAAAACTCATTTTCAGAATTTTTTTTGGAGATAGTGATAACATTCATAGTAGAATAGAGAGCTCTAGAATAAAGATAAGTTATTTTTAAAACTCAAAACTTACTTAACATCTCTTCCCATAACTGTTTTTCTCTCAAGCTTACGAGACTCTTCGATTGCTTTTAATACTTCCTCAATAACTTTCTTAGTTAAAGCATCTATACAACATTGGCTAGTATTAAATCCAGATTGATCTTTAATTAGTTTTTTAACTTTTGATACAACTACGAGTGTATCTGTTTTAATTGAGCTCGCTTTTTTGGCTTGGGAGTTAGGGGAAGTTGGAGAAGTATTGTTTAGATTATCTATTATAGTTCTCTTAGCAGCTCTAGTAGAAGAAGACGAAGAGCTTAAACTTTCAGTTTCAGAAAAAGATCTAAATTCAGATTTAGTAGGAGATTTTTTTTCTAATGCCCAAGCCTCTCTATGATTTGCAAATCCAAGATGAGAATCCCAACACTGAACAGAACAAAATTGAAAACCTTTTCGTTTATGCTGACAAGTACTTACTGAGCAAATTTGATAAATTGATTCAAAAGGGATTTCTTTTTTACAAGAGCTACATTTTTTCCAAAAGTTCATTGATTGATATTATATTCTTTTGCTTTTGATTGGAAGGGGGAAAATGCTTTTGAGAAATAGTAGAAAAACTCTATAAACTCTCAGCTTAAAGAAGAACTTTTCAGATAGCTAGAAACATAAAATGGAAAATAGCTTGCAAAAAAAAATTATCAATTTCCTGTTGTCAGTTACCCGTTACCCGTTACCAGTTATCTTTTACCTGTTACCTGTTACCTGTTACCTGTTATCTGTTTCCAGTTTCCTGTTATTATTTGTCTGCCTTATATTTTTATCAATTCAAATACTCATGCAAAACACGAAATTAAAAATCAAGAAATCGACCATTCCGCTGAATTCCATTTCGAAAATGTCCCCAAGGAATAGAAAAGTTTGCTTGAGCTCCAGGAGTTGATGAAATTACGCTAGAAAGATTAGTCCAGCCATAAATATGTCTTGCCGCTGCCACTATTTCCGGTAGGCCATCACCATCAACATCGCCAACTGATGCTGGGTTTTGCAGAAAAACAGGAGTTTCTAACCTTATATTTCCGTCAGAACAAAGAGTAGTGGCGCAAGTTAATTGCATTCCATCAGAGCCGTTAAATATTTGTACACCAGTTCGGTGAGGTACAATGACTTCAATAGAACCATTACCATCAATATCAGCAGTAACTGGAGATTGATAAATACCACCTAAACTATCATGCTTTCCTTCGTCCATTGGAATAACGCTCCAAAGAGTAGAGTTTAAAGCTGGTGTGATAGCTGTAAGTCTTGAACTTCCGTCTCCGCCATGCGAGCCTTTTCCATTTTGTGTGAAAATGACTTCAAGTAAATTGTCATCATTTAGGTCGCTTACTGCGACTGAGCTTGTAAAGCAACCAGTAGAGGTATGTGTTTGTAGAACTTCTCCAGTATCTGCATCAATGATTTTTACATATTTTCCACGTTTTTCTTTGTTTTTTAATGGATAAGTACATCCAGTTCCTGTTGCTATTTCTCCACCTGGATTTTCAGGAATTAAATCTGCAAAAGCTGGTGAGGAGACAGGAACTTGATCTAGTTCTAGTGACCAGAAATAACCAGCCTTATCTCTAAAATCAAAGTAAGCTGGTGAATTTTTCTTTCTCTTCTTTCTTCTTTTTCTCTTTTTTAAAACTCTTTTAGAAAATTTTGTTTTCATTGCCCACATATATCCACCTTCTACAACTGGTGGTATAATTCCAGCAACTCCTGCACTGTCTGTGTTAATAAAAACTACAGGTTTCTTTACACCTAAGATTTCTCCTACTGCAGGTGAGGCAAATGAAGTGTCTGAGTTATGATGAATTGTATAAACTTTTCCATTAGGTCTAACGTTATAAAAATTTCTATCAAGACTAGTAAAAAATACGTTTAATTTTCCTTTCCCTCCTATATCTACAAGGGCAGGGGTTGAAAAAACTCCGTGGTCTTTAGCATAAAACTTTTGTTTCTTAGATAGTTTTTTAAGATTAACATTCCAACGTCTTTTCCCTGTAATGCCGTTGTATGCAGCTACTCCTCCAGGACAGGCATTATCTCCTATCCCTCCATAGCCAACAATAACGTAGGGAACTCCATTGCCAAATAATTCACCTACAACAGGGCTAGAAAGTGCTTTGTTTGTGTTTGTTGTGTCTCTGCATGTAAAATTAGGTAATTCTGCTTTCCATAAAAGTGTTCCGTCTGCTCGATATATTCTAATTGTTCCGTTTGCTCCGGCTACCGCAACTTCGTTTCCATTGTTAGCATTCCCATCAATTTCTGCAATTACAGGAGAGCCAAATTTAACTCTAGTCCCATCTAAATTGATTCCTATTTTTTCTTCACCTTCATGAATGAAGCTCCAGCCTGGGATTATATCAGCTGCTGTTTCTGAAAAGCAGAGAGAGTTTGTAAGTAAAATTATGCAGAATATTAATAGAACTCGAGTTGATTGAATAATAGTCATAACTCTAGTTATCGGCAGTTTCTGAAATTTCTTAATAATCTGAGTAGTAGTCAGAATTATTCGTACTACATTATGTACCTTGCTAAGAAAAAAATGCGAAAAGACTCTATTAACACTCTTTTTTTACAAAAATCTCTTTAAAAAAAACTTTGTATTTTTAGACTCTTAGAAGAAATAGAGTAAAAAATCAGCTATAAATGAAAATAGTACTAAAGAAATTACTGGATTCCTTCGAAGTAAAATTTAAGCAGAAAGGAGAAATGCAATGTTAAATGTAGAAAAGGAAATAGGTAGTAAAAAAGGTCAAACTCTTAGAAAAGTTTTACTTGCAGAAGATTGTAAGGATACTCAATTTTTACTGAGCATAATTTTAAGCAAAGCTGGTTTTGAAGTTGTGTGTGTTGAAAATGGAGAGGAGTGTTTAAAAGTTGCTTTTGAAGATATTTTATCTTTTGATTTAATCTTGTTAGACGTAAATATGCCAATCTTAGGGGGAAGGGAGACAGCTAAAATTTTAAGAAGAGCTAAATTCAAAAAACCTATTATAGCCTTGTCTGCTTTAGGAGAAGAAGATGATTACAAAAAAAGTATTGATGCTGGTTGTGATGATCATTTTTACAAATTAGCTGGAGAAAAAGCCTTAAATAAAACTATAGAAAGGCATTTAAGTAAAAAAGAAACTAAAATTATTGAAGTTCCTTTACTTAAGATTGTGCCTGTATCTTTAAAAGATAGTCCATATCTTGCTAATCTTGCTTTGCATTATCTTGCTAAGTTAGAAACTTATATTGAAGACTTAGCGAAAGCTTTGGATGCTAAAGACACAAAAGGAATAAATAGAGCACTTGGTCTACTAGCTGGAGCGCAAACATTTGACTATCGTGCTCTCCATCATTCTATTAATGAATTCAAATTTCACTTAAAAATGGAATCAAAAATTGGAGCTCAGAGAGTTTTTAGGCAAATTGTAAATTTAAGTAAGCGTATGATTGCTGCAAGAGAAGATATTGCACGTTACGCCGGGAAAGATTTAGCAATTAGTTCAACTTCTTTTTCAAATGAATTTGAAGGTAAATAGCCAAGAAGTTTTTCAGCTTTACTAGAGTTAAAACATCTAGTCTTTGTGAAAAAATCAACTCTCCTTCTGTAAATAGGCGGTTCAATTCCTATAGGAATACAGATAGTTTCGACAATTGTTCCAAGTAACTGTATTGGTAGAGCTGGGATTTTCAGAAAAGGTGCTTTTTTTCCATAAGCTTCTCCAATTGTTTTGAAAAGCTTTAGCATTGGAACTGAATCTCTACCTGCAATAATAAAGATTTCTTCATTAATTTCTTCTTTTTCACCAGCCAATCTAAAAGCTCTTGCTAAGTCACTGACTAGAACCCAGTGAACTAAAGTTTTGCCATTACCGATAAGGGGAAGCTTATTTTTGGCTATACCATAGAATAATTTTTTCATTCTAGAATCTCCAGGCCCCCAAATCATAGCAGGTCTTATTATAGCTCCTCTGATTTTACCTGATTTAAAATATTTTAAAGCAAGTTTTTCTCCTTCGCATTTAGTTTCTTGATAAATATCGCCTGGTCTAAATTCCTCATTCTCATCTGCAGGCGGGTTTGGTATGTGGCTATGAACTCCCACAGTGCTACAATGAATTATTCTAGGAACTTTCGCTTCAATAGCTGCTTCAAAAACATTTCTTACTCCTTCAATGTTTACAAGCTTGTAAGTTTCGTCTGTGTGCTTGGCTTCTCTAAATAATGCTGCAATGTGAAAAACTATATCGATTCCATTAAAATATTTTGAAATAGAATCGATATCAGTTATATCTCCTTCACAAAGCTTAATATTTAGATCTTTTATGTTTTCTAAGTTACTAGTTTTTCTGTGTAAAGCATGAACCTCATATCCATTTTCTACTAGCTCCTTGCAGAGGTGAGAGCCAACAAAACCAGGCGCTCCAGTCACTAACACTTTTTTAGTCATTTCTTTGTCTCTATAAAAGTTGTTTTTTAAATAGAAATAGCACTTAATCCTTAATCAAACAGTCTCAAAATCGTGCTAGTATCTTTACTGATTTTACTTGAAGTAGTTGTAATTAATAAGCTTTTTCTAGTCAAAATCATATTTTTCTTGTCTTGTCATTGAAAGAATAAAATTATACTATTTAGACCAAGTTTTAAGCAAGCAATGCTTGTCTATAGGAGAGTGAAAATGAAAAAGATTTTATTTATTAGCGTTTTGTTAAGTTTAACTTTAACAAATACATTGTTAGCAGATGGGTGTCTGCCTGGAGAGCCATGTTGGGATCCTCCAAGAAGAGCTCCTGAAGTTGTATACGAAAGTGAGCCAGAGGTTATATATGAAACTCCTCAGCCTACTTATGTTCCTGAACCTCAAGCTCCAGTTGAAGTTGAGCCAGTTCCAATGATGAAAAAGAGTTCATGGAATTTAGGTTTAGAGCCAGGTGTTGCAGCTTTTATGCATAGATGCTGGGGGACTGAAGTTGCTCCAAGTCTTATGTTTAACATTGGTAGAGAAGATTCTCCATGGAATGTTAGAACTGGTGCTCAGTGGTACGATCTTAGCGATACAGCTTTGAATATTGGTTTTGAAACTGACATTATTAGAATACCTTTACTTCTTGAGTACGGCATGGAAGTTAGTAACACTGCAAAGCTTATGCTTGGTGGTGGTATTAATGGTATCTTAGTTGATGGGTTTGCTGGACAGAGTGATGATGAGTTTATTGGTGGCTCTCTTGGAGTTAGATATGTTCAATCACTTATGGATAACATAGATTTATCTGTTGCTGGTGAATACCTATTTGCTGAATCAGATATTAAGACTGGAGACGGAGAAGATTTACTTCTTGATGGTCCAGTTATTACTACTGGTCTTAGCTTTAATTTCTAAGTTTTATTAGAAAATAAAGTTTTAGGTAAGAAAGCCTCCACTTTGTTGGGGGCTTTTTTTATGTTTTTGATCTAGTTTTTCTAGAGAGTTAAATGACCTAAAGGTTATTTGTTCCCTGTTCCCTGTTATCTGTTATCTGTTATCTGTTCCCTGTTATCTGTTATCTGTTCCCTGTTCTCTGTTCTCTGTTCTCTGTTCCCTGTTTTCTGTTACCCGAGATAAAACATACCCACTAACTTGATACAATCAACCTAAATCTGATATAAATATCTACAACTTATGTCATTAGATATCCTACCTCAATTACTAATTAATTCTCTAATAGCAGGCAGTATTTACGCCCTTGCAAGTTCTGGTCTAGCATTAACTTACGGATTATTAAAAATACTAAATTTTGCACACGGCCATTTAATGATGGTTGGTGTTTATATGTTTTTTATGTTCAACGATTGGTTTGGTTATGAAGTTATAGGGTCAGCCATTGGATGTATTGCAGTGATTGCTTTTATTGCTTATCTTTCGCTTAAAATTTTTGTTCTCCCGTTCACTCGATATAGTTACGTTCTTAGCTTTGTGACGACCTTAGCTCTTTCAACTATTTTTGAAGCTTGGATATCAATGCAATTTGGAGTTAACGTAAAATCTCTAACAACAGGTTTTCAAGTTCATAGTATTGAATTTATGGGGATTTTTATAACACCTATACAAATCATTATTATATTAAGTTCTATTGCTCTTTTAGGCTGTCTTGCATTTTTTATTCACTACACTCCTTATGGAAGAAGGCTTAGAGCTTTTTCTCAAAATGAATATGCAGCTCAAGGAATAGGGGTAAGTAAAACAAATACAAGTTACGTTGTATTTATAGTTGGAGCTCTACTTGCTGCCTATGCAGGAGTAATGGTTGGCTACGAAACCAATATGCAACCCACGATGGGAAATGCTTATACTATCAAAGCTTTTGCTGCGATGGTTCTAGGAGGATTAGGAAATGTTTGGGGTACTGTGGCTGGAAGCTATCTTCTGGGATTAGTTGAAAACTTAAGTATTGGCCTTGATTTTTGGGGCTATAGCATTCCAGCTGGTTATAAAGATGCTTTTGCTTTTATGATAATCTTATTTGTTCTTTTGCTTAGACCTCAAGGTCTTTTTAATTCTAAAAGTAGGGCTGCTTAGAATGGAATATGTAATACATTTAGCAATTCTAATTTGTATTTATTTAATACTGGCTCAAGCTTTTAACTTAAATTTTGGTATTGGTTATCAGTTTAATTTAGCGCATGTTGCTTCCTATTCTATTGGAGCATACACAACGGCTCTCTTATCAACTGAACTAGAGCAAGGCTTTATAGTCTGTATTATTGCTAGTACTTTACTTAGTGCTCTTTTCGCTGTTTTGCTTGGAGGTATCGCCACAAGATTAAAAGCTGATTATTTCGCAATAGGCACACTTGCATTTAGTTTTGTTGTTTCTGCACTCTTAATTAACTGGAAGAGCTTAACTAGAGGAGTTTTAGGAATCACTGGAATTCCTAGGCCAATCATTTTTGGTAGAGAGTTAAATGAGAATTTAGATTTTTTAATTTTAATTTTTGCATTTGTTCTTTTAGTTCAAGTATTTTTATATTTTATTTTTAGAAGCCCTTATGCTCGATCTCTTAAAGCGCAGGCTGAGTTTGAACATGCTGCAATGTCTTTAGCTAAAAATGCAGGTTTAGTTAGAAATTTAAGTTTTTTAATTGCTTCTGGATTAGCTGGATTGGCAGGGAGTTTTTTTGCTTATTATATTAATTACATAGATCCATCTTCTTTTTCTCTTACTGAAATGATTTTTGTTTTAACTATCATTGTTGTTGGAAAACCGGGATCTTTTTGGGGTGTGATAGCTGGGACAGTTTTTCTGGTTCTTCTGCCTGAACCTCTTAGGTTTATTGACATTCCACCTTCAATTTTGGGTCATATGAGGCAGTTATTGTACGCATTAATATTATTTTCAGTAGTTTGGTTTAATAAAGCAAATCTTTTTCCTGTTCAAAGAGGAGTTTAGAATTTATGAGTATATTAAAGTTAGATGATATAAAATTTAGTATTGGAGATATGAGTATTCTTAATGGTATTAGTTTTGAAATTAATCCAGGAGAAACGGTAGGAATAATTGGCCCTAATGGAAGTGGTAAAACCACAATGTTTAATTGTATTTCTGGCTTTAATATTCCTCAATCAGGAAGTATCAGTTTTAGAGACCAAGATATAACTAAGATGCGTCCCTACAAAAGAGCGCAATTAGGTTTAGGTCGTGTTTTTCAAAACTTTGGCATCTTTAGAGAAATGACTGCTCAAGAAAATATTATTGCTGCTTTAGAGAGTAAAGAAAAACTTTCTAAAATATTTTTTCCTTGGTCTGAAACGAGTAAAAAAATAAAAAAAACCGCTCTTGAGTATTTAGCTGAAGTGGAATTAGAAGGGAAGGCAAAACTAAAAGCTAGTAGTTTATCTGGCGGACAAATGAGATTATTAGAAATTGTTCGCTCACTTTCATTTGGAGCTGAACTCTTTTTACTTGATGAGCCAACTGCAGGTGTTTCTCCTAAAATGAAAAAAGATGTTGCAAGTCTGATTAAACGTTTGCAGGATATGAAAAAAACAGTTTTAGTTATCGAGCATGATATTAACTTTATTCAGTCCTTTTGCGATAGAATTATTGTTCTTGATGTTGGGCGCGTTGTAATGGATGGAACGCCTCAAGAAGTTAGAGGAGATGAGAGATTGCAGGAGATATATTTTGGGAAGGAAGACGGGAGTTAAGGGAGAGTTTCTAGTGTTTTTCTGAGAACTGGTTACTGATAACTGACTACCGATAACAGGATTAATATATTTCGGTAATCGGTAGTCAGTTATCGGTTTTCGGTTGTCAGTTTAATGTTTTTTTTGTAACTTCAATGACTGACAAAAGGTATAAATTCTTTAGCTAAAATAAAAGTTTTAAAATTGTTCATTTTTTTCTCCTAAAAAAAGGTTTGGCGCTGGCGTTCCAGGGGGTAATAGGAAATTAGGGGTATTTTCCTGAGAACTGGTTACTGATAACTGATTACCGATAATAGGATTAATGTATTTCGGTAATCGGTAGTCAGTTATCGGTTTTCGGTTGTCAGTTTAATGTTTTTTTGTAACTTCAATGACTGGCAAAAGGTATAAAATTCTTTAGCTAAAATAAAAGTTTTAAAATTGTTCATTTTTTTCTCCTAAAAAAAGGTTAGCGCTGGCGCTCAGGGTGTAACCTTTTTTTAGGAGA
>CALJRW010000022.1 GCA_937976335.1 uncultured bacterium
TCTTTTTAAAGATCGCTCTTTTTAGAGACAGCCCTTTTTAGAGATTTCTCTTTTTGGAGATTGCTCTTTTTAGATATCGCTTTTTGTAGAAAATAACTTGGTTTTGCTATAAAAATCTCTTTTCTTTTTTTGACTCTTTAACATTTTATGTTCGCTTATTTTTTAAAATAAAAAACTTTTTTTTATCTTTTTTATTTACTTTATGAGTTAGGGGGTACGAATGTTTGGGGTGAGTTAGGGGGGACGAATGTTTGAGACGAATGTTTGAGGAATGTTTGAAGTAGTAGAACTCTTAAACAGAATTCAGGTTAATAGGAAGTCTACAAAGTAATAATAGCACCTCAAACAAACTTTCAATTACAACTCAGAAGCTTGAACATACTTACTCTTCGAAGCTGGTTCAACAATAATATCTTTCTCAGCAAAATGCTTCTTAACGATTTTTAGTAAAAGTGCCTGATCCTTTAAAAAAGCTTTTCTTACTGCCTGTAGCTTACTTAACTTTGACTGGTCTATATTTTTACTAGCTTCAAGAATTCGAATTTCTTTATCTAGAGAGTCTGAAACATTTCTTTCAAACTCAATTTCTATTTCCGTTAACTCACCTAACTCTTCTGGCCTATTAAGCTTCTTAGCACCAAGTTTTTTTGCATTTAAGTATTCGATATATGCGTTAGCTTCAAAAACTTTAGAATTATCTATTGAAATAATATAAGCCTGCTCCGGATTTGGACCAGAACCCCAAGGAGTTTTTAAATTTAGGTGCTGTCTAAATCTTTCAGTTAAAAGAACAACTTTCGGCTTAAACTCATATTCTTCTCTTTTTGGATAAAGACCATTTAGATATTTTAAAACATCTTGGGCTGGAACAGTTGGTAGTCCTTTAAAACGGCCATCCTGAAAGTAAGGAATAAATTCTCCTAAATCCCAAGGAGGAGAGGGAGGAAGCTTTTCTAAACTAAATGGGCTAGACTCCTTTCTAAATTCAAAACGAGCTTCTTCAACAGTGCTAAAACCATCACCAATTTCATTTCTATTAAATTTAGCTTGATACTCTAATCTGTATGGCCAGTGTTCTGTCCAAAATGGTTTTTTTACATGATATTCATAACTTTTTAGACTTGGATATCTATTTCTAAATCTATAAGAAACACTATGTCTGTAATTTACTAGATCGTCAGTATCAAAATAAACATCTCTAAAAACAAAATCTTTTACTTGATTATCAATATAGAACTTATTTTCAACATGCTCATGTACAGCCCATAGCTCTTCTTCTTTTACAGCTTTTTTAAATGATTTATTAACTTCTTTTGACACCCAATCAAGATCTTTTCCATCTAGTCCTTTTCCTGAGATTGAAAACTTAAACTCCCTCTCTACTCTCTTTGGAGTTCCAAATGCTTTTTTACTTAACAAACCAATATTATGTTTTGGAGTTCTTCCCAATTTTTTAACATTTTTAATCTTAATTCCCGCATTCTCAGCTTGAATGAAATTAGGCAGTATTGAAATGTATTCAGAATCTGTTATCTCAAGGTCTGAGTTTTTAACGCTTAGAAGTGAATCTCTAAATTTTGACTTGCTTATTGTACCTTTAGAATTATGCAAGCTAAGAGAGCCTGTATAGCTTGCAAATTTAACTGTTTTTTCACTTCCACCAATCAAATTTAAATTTGTAGCAAAAATCTCACCTGATTTTAAAGCAATAACACCCCATGGAAGGAATTGATTCTTTGAAGTAACAGTAACAGGATTCGTTGCTGTTCCTTGAATCTCAATTTTTGCCTGACTAACAAGTATTGAAGTATTAGGATGCATAACTACCTTAGACCCAGCTTTAACAACTAAAGATTGCCCAGCCTCTAGTATCAAATCTTCCTTAACTTCCTTCACTCCACTAATAACGTAAGGTTTCTTAAATTCAAACTCTTTAGGTTGCCACCAAACTGAATTCTTCTTATGAGCTTTTGTTATTTCAATCTGCTTACTTTCAAATAAAGAAACTGAATTATCGGTTATTGCATTTTTAGCACTTACTGCTTTTACTCTGTTAATTTTTCCAGGCCCTTCAATACGAATTTCATATACATATGTTGCCGGAACTAATTCAGCTTTTGCACGAGCTTTAAACCTTCTTTTAGAAAAAAGCCTATCAGAAATTGGAATATTTAAATTGCCTCGTTTATTTGGCGAATAAACCTGATTCAATCTCAACTTTGCATTAAAATCTCGAACATCATCAACGCCTCTTCTAGTTAGATAAATTTTAGAAGTACTATCTGCGCCATCTAAATCAAGTGAGATTTTTTCTAACTTAAGCCCAACGTGAGAGTCAACATTAATTGCAAGTTGAGCCCTCTTAGCATCTTTAGAAGTTTTTAAATTATATGACCCTGAAGAACGCTCCATCCGAATCTTAATTGTATTATTTCTTTTATTAATAGTTCCAATTAAGTTTTGAATGGCTGCTTCCCACTCTTCATTAGAAATATTTTTAATTCCTTTATCATTAGCATGTATTTTAAGTGGAAAAGCATACACATCCCTTCTAACTTCATCTGCTTTTGAAGCAACTAGTTTTTGTAGAGTTTCGGTACTCCCATCTCCATTTACAAAAGTCCACAAATATTCATCTTTTCTCTCTCTAAACTCAGGATTAGATAAAATAACCCTAAAGAGCGAATTTGAAGCTAAATCAAAAGATTTGTTATTTTTCCACATGTAAGCAACTGTGTCCCAAACAATAGGAATAAATTTTCCAGAAACAGGATTGAAATAAAATTTACCATTATGTGTTTCATCAACATGCACTGAACCAATTAATTCAAGAAGCGCCATGTACTGAAGAGTTGCTTCAATATCAAGAATTCCTTCAATTTGCTTATAAAATTCATATGGATCGTGGACGTCTCTAATAATTCGAAGAAGCTCATTTACTTCATCAACTGAAGTATTTTCAGATGGAGCTCTCACTTCCCAAGCAGAAGAATCTTTATATATATGCTTTCTAGGGACATTTCCATAAATTTGCTCGCTATTAATATCTCCTATAAATATCTTTCCAACTGGCAAATTTCTCCTTCTTAGGAATTCTTGATCTGGTTGCTCCAACAACAAACGAACACCATCAAACTTTCTATTTAATCTAAAGTGCACCATTCTAGCTTCAGGACTTAGTGCTGTAGTTAATGTTTTTCCTAACTCATAGCCAAGCCAATTAGAAATCTGCGTATCAACTCTTGGAACATTCAAGTTAAAACTTCTCATCCCTTCATAATCTTTATCTTTAGCTAAAGTTATTCGCCAAGACTTTTGTGGGAAGGCCCAGTGATTAATGGAGTCACCTTTAAAACGAGCTAGAGTTTTATATTCTTTCTTATCTAATAAGATACTTGCTTTCTGAAAATCTTTTCCACTTAAAGGCAAATCTTCACTAAGCTTATCAAGCCTTTTCCCTTTTATATAAAGTTCAACAATTGGAAGTTCTGAATTTTTTGGATCTTCGTGAAAAGCTGACAAAGTAAGCCAAGTAGAGTTAAAGGCTTTTTTAAAGCCAGTTTTGAATTTTTTAAAAAAAGAAAAATTTCTAGCATATCTTTCACGCGGTAATTTAGAAAAGTAATTAGCAGAATACACAATTGGAATAGAAAAAAGGATTATAAAAAATAAAAATTTAAGACATTTCCTTAGTAAATTTTGCCTTCTAAATTTACGTATAACTTCTAAAGAATACCCTTGTTCTTTTAATGCCTGAATGTTCATAGACTACTAAACACCTCTTCTAATTTTTTATAAGTTTTTTCCATAACCTCATTATCATGACTCACGGATAAGAAGCCTGCTTCGTATGGTGAAGGGGCAAAGTATAGACCATTTTTTAAGGCTAAATCAAAAAAATTAATAAATTTTTCAGTATCTGTTTTTAAAGCATCCTCAAAAGACTCAACAGGTTCTTCTCCAAAAAATATGCCAAACATTGTCCCTTCCGAATCTACTTGCATTGAATGATCATTTGAAAATTCACGAAAAGCTTGCACCAAGGATTGAGTAAATTTTTGAGTTTTACTAAAATTATCGTTTTCTACCCAATTTTTTAAGGTTGCAAGTCCGGCAGACATGGCTAGAGGATTGCCAGAAAGTGTTCCAGCTTGATAAACTGCACCTATTGGCGCTAGATGCTCCATTATTTCTTTGCGCCCACCAAAAACTCCTACAGGTAGCCCACCTCCAACAACTTTTCCAAGCATTGTTAGATCAGGCTTTACATCATATATTTCCTGCGCTCCACCCGGGGCAACTCTAAAACCTGTCATAACTTCATCAAAGATCAAAAGTGCGTTATTTTTATCACAAAGTTCTCTTAAGCTTTTCAAGAAATTGTCTTTAGGTTTAATAAAACCAGCATTTCCCATAATCGGCTCTAAAATAATAGCACAAATTTGATTTTTATTTTCTTCAAAATGCTTTTCAACAGATTCTAAGTTATTAAATTGAGAGATAAGTGTGTCTTTTACAAAATGCTCAGGAACTCCAGCTGAACCAGGTAGGCTTAATGTAGCTAAACCACTTCCAGCTTGAACCAATAAGGAATCAACATGACCATGATAACAACCGGAAAATTTAATAATCTTATTGTTCCCCGTAAATCCTCTAGCAAGTCTTAGGATAGACATAGCAGCTTCAGTTCCTGAGTTTACAAACCTAAGCATTTCCATACTTGGATAATATTTCTTTATTAAATTTCCAAGTGTAACTTCGAGCTCACATGTTGCCCCGTAACTTGTTCCTTTTGATAACTGCTCAGTAATTGCAGCAACTACTTCTTCATTGGCATGACCTAAAACAAGTGGCCCCCAACTACACACAAAATCTATATAACTATTTCCATCAACATCTGTTAAATATGCCCCCTCTCCTTTTTCAACAATAAAAGGAGTTTTCTTAACTGATTTAAAAGCACGTACGGGAGAGTTAACTCCTCCCGGAAAAATAGCTTGAGCTTTTTTAAATATTTCTGACGAACGATTTGACATAACGAAAAGGCTATAACATATCGTAAATTAAGGCAAAAGAATGCTAACTAAAGATTGGGCTCAGAAGTTAAAGGATCAGAACGATAAGTCTTAACCTCAACACCATCAAGAATACCATCATTATCAGAATCTGCACTATTTGGATTTGTTCCAAGAGCTATCTCATCTCCATCTGTAAGCCCATCGTAGTCGCTATCTGCATTTTTAGGATCTATTTGAAGTTTTTCTTCAAGGGCTCGACCTACACCATCTTGATCTTCATCACTAGTCGGATATGAATTTTCGTCACTAGGATCAAAACCTGATATGACTTCAATCCCATCAAGAAATCCATCTCCATCAGTATCGTGCTTTGTAGTGTTTGGATCATTATCTTCAGCTAAACCATCAACATCAAGATCTCCTTCTCGCTTTAATCTTTCAACTATCTTTGTTACAGGCAGAGGCGGAGTTGAACTTGCATCATCTTTATCAGTTTCCAATTTATCTTCTATTGAATCTGTGTAGCCATCTCCATCAGTATCTAAATTAAGAGATGCACTTTTTTCTTTTTCAAATTGATCACCTAACCAATTTCCTGAATCAATTTTAGGAGAGTTTAAATTTATAACATTTTCTTTTGAGTTAGAATTTTTAGTGCTTGTTTTCTCAACTTCTCTCAGTGAGACAAGTACATCATTCTTACTAAAGAATGGAGCAAAAAGCCCAGAGGTGCTAACACTTGAAGAACTATCTTCATCTGAACTCGAACTGTCTTCGTCAGAACTTGAACTATCTTCATCTGAACTTGAACTGTCTTCGTCAGAACTTGAACTATCTTCATCCGAACTCGAACTATCTTCGTCAGAACTCGAGCTATCCTCATCTGAGCTTGAACTACTGCTGGTAGTACCATCATCGTCACCATCATCACTAGAACTACTCGTATTACTAATATCTGCCCTATCTGCAAAATTAAAATCTTCTTGAAGATCACCATCACAGGCTACTAAAAAACTACTTAATAGAAGTATAACTAGAAGATATAGTATTTTGTTTAGTGCTATTTTCATAAATTTGTCCTAGTAATTTCTACAATTAAAACTATAGAGTTTTTTCATACCAATTTCTACTGTGAGAGTTAATCTTTTGAAAATACTTAAAAATTAGCATTTTCAAAACCTTATCCATATTCTTATGAAATAAAGAAAAAACTCTTATATGAAATTTAAACTAAAAATTTCGCAAGAAACACCTTAATTTTATAATTTTTTCTAACATATTTTTATAACAGCGTTTGATTTTTTGTTTAAGAATTTTCTATCTAATGATTAATGGGATAACTATAGACAAAAATTGCATTTTCTAGATAGTATCTATAAGATTTCGAACAACCATTAAGAAAATGGGTCAATTTGGAGAATTTAAAATGACACACGAATTACCACCTCTAACTTATGATTACAACGCGCTAGAACCTCATATTGATGAGCAAACAATGAAACTTCATCACGACATTCATCATAATGGATATGTTAAAGGGCTTAACAACGCTGAATCAAAATTAGCTGAAGCAAGAAAATCAGGAGATTACGGTCTTGTTAAACATTGGGAGCGAGAAGCTGCTTTTCATGGTGCTGGACATTTTCTTCACTGTATTTTCTGGGAGAACATGGGACCTAATTGTGGCGGAACTCCTACTGGAAATCTTAGTGATGCAATAAATAGCAAATTTGGAAGTTTTGAAAATTTTTCTAAACACTTTAAAGCTGCAGGTGGCGCCGTTGAAGGTTCTGGTTGGGTAATGCTTTGTTGGAACACTGAAGCTAAATCTCTTGAAATACTAACTGCTGAAAAACACCAAAACTTAACACAATGGGTTTCAGTCCCTCTCTTAGTTTGTGATGTTTGGGAACATGCATATTATCTTAACTATCAAAATAAAAGAGCTGCATATATCGAAGCTTTTTTCAATGTAATTAACTGGGAGAATGTTTCTAAGAGATTTGAAGCAGCTTGTTAATTACTAAACTTATCAATTAACTAATAAGCTATATATTGAAAGCTGTAGAGGCTGGGAGACACAGGTTTTGTGAATTAGACTCTGAGTTTTTCAACCTGAATTCTGTTTAAGATTCGTTGCGAGAAAGCTAAGATGCTGAAATATTTGAGAGAAAAAATAAAAATTGAATTGCTGGCGTGCTGGAGCACGTCAAAATTCAATTTTTACCAGAGCTTTAGCTCTGGCTTGTTTTTTATTTTAAAGATTTCGGTAGATTAGCTTTTGTAGTAGAACTCTTAAACAGAATTCAGGTTTTCAGCCTCTATGCTTTAAAAATTAACTTAAATAATGAAAAAAGAATTACCAAAAAAATATAATCATCTAGATATTGAAAAAAAATGGACTAGTTTCTGGAAAGAAAACAAAGTTTATGACTGGGATTCTACTCGACCAAGAGAGGAAACTTTTGTAGTAGATACGCCTCCTCCAACAGTCTCAGGCTCTCTTCATGTTGGACATGTTTTTAGTTATACACATACCGACCTTATAGTTCGGTATCAAAGAATGAAAGGTAAGAACATCTTCTACCCAATGGGCTGGGATGATAATGGTCTCCCAACTGAGCGTCGTGTACAAAACTATTATCGTATTCGTTGCGATCCTAAAGTGCCTTATAAGTCTGATTGGGAGCCTGAACACGATCCTAAAGACAAAAAAGAAATAGAGCATGTTTCAAGGCAAAACTTTATCGAAGCTTGCAACAAACTCACGCATAAAGACGAAGAAGTTTTTAAAGAACTCTGGAGCCAGTTAGCTCTTTCAGTTGATTGGTCACTTGAATACGCGACAATTGATAAACATTCTAGAAAAATATCTCAAGCTTCTTTTTTAGATCTAGTGAAGAAAGGACATGCATTTAGCACAGAAAGTCCAACAATGTGGGATATCGATTTTCAAAGCGCAATTGCTCAAGCTGAACTTGAAGATAAAGAATTAGACGGCGCCTATCATGATATTCAATTTAAAGTTGCCGACTCAGAGAAAACTTTTGAAATCTCAACAACCAGACCTGAATTATTAGCTGCATGTATAGCAGTTGTAGCTCATCCAGACGATGAACGTTATCAACCACTCTTTGGTAAAGAAGCAATCACCCCAATCTTTAACATGAAAGTCCCTATTCTTCCTGCAGATCATGCTGAACCTGACAAAGGCACAGGAATACTTATGGTTTGTACATTTGGTGACATAATGGATGTTGAATGGTGGAAACAATCTACACTCCCTATTCGTCAAATCATTGGAAGAAATGGAAGACTACTCCCAGTAACATTTGGAGAAGCGCCTTTTGACTCTCTTGACAATGAAAAAGCTAACAAAGCATACAAAGAAATTGAAGGGCTCTATCCCAAACAAGCAAGAAAGAAAATGCCTGAAGTTTTGGGAGCTTCATTAATCGGAGAAATTCGCCCAACTCGCCATCCTGTAAAATTCTTTGAAAAAGGTGATAGACCTCTGGAATTTATTCCAACTCGACAATGGTTTGTAAGAGTAATGAACCATAAGGAACGCCTAATTGAGCTTGGCAAACAAGTGACATGGCACCCTGAACATATGTACTCAAGATTTGAAAATTGGGTTAACGGCCTTAATCAAGAATGGTGTTATAGCAGGCAACGTTTTTTTGGCGTTCCTTTTCCTGTCTGGTATCCAGTTAAAGACGATGGAGAAACAGATTATGAAAATCCTATTTTTGCTAAAGAAGAAGATCTCCCTGTTGATCCTTTAGCCGAAGCTCCTGATTCTTATGATGAATCACAACGTGACATTCCTGGCGGATTCACTGGCGATCCGGATGTTATGGACACTTGGTCAACAAGCTCAATGACTCCACAAATAGTAAGCCACTGGGGAATTAACACAGAAAGACATAAACAACTTTTTCCTATGGATCTTAGACCTCAAGGACATGACATTATTCGTACCTGGGCATTTACAACAATTGTAAAATCAATGCACCACGAAGATTCAATACCTTGGCACAATATTTGCCTCAGTGGTTGGATTTTAGATCCAGATCGTAAAAAAATGAGTAAATCAAAAGGCAACACTGTTACTCCTGGACATTTACTTGAAGAATATTCAAGTGATGGAGTCCGTTATTGGTCTGCCAGAGCGAGACTTGGAACTGACACTGCATTTGACGATCAGGTTTTTAAAGTTGGAAGAAAACTTGTAACAAAACTCTTTAATGCAAGCCGATTTGTATTACAACAATTTGAAAGACTTGAGGTTGATCCAAATAGCTATTTAAAAAATAGTGCTAGCGAAGAAATTGATAAATCTTTTCTTGAAGAACTTGAAAAAGTTGTAACTTTTGCAGGCAAATCTTATGAAAATTTCGACTATGCTGCTGCACTTCAACAAACGGAAGATCTATTTTGGGATTTTTGCGATCATTATCTTGAGCTAGTAAAGGTCAGAGCATATGAAGACGAAGAATCTCCTGAAAGAGAATCCGCACTCTCAACACTTGCAATATCATTAAATGTCTTTTTAAGACTTCTTGCTCCAGTCTTACCATATGTTACAGAAGAAGTTTGGTCTTGTTCTTTTGGAACGGAAAACAACTCAATACATAAAAACAATTGGCCAACTTCTGAAGAATTTTCAAATCAATCTAAACCTCTAGAAGAAGGGCTTTTCGAAGTTGCTAAAAAAATGATGAGTGACATTCGCGGCGCAAAAACCTCAGCTCAAAAAAGCCTAAAATGGCCAGTTGAAAAGTTGGAAGTTAAAGCTAGTGAATCATTTATAAATAAAGCAAAAATGGTTGAGTCAGATATTCTACGTGCTGCAAACTGTAGTAGTTCAATAGAACCTACTAGCTTAAAAAACTCAGAAGCTATAGAGATTGTTGTTACACTTGCTAAAGAAAATAGTTAAAAACTGAAAGTGCTTTTCTAGGATAACTGTAGATTATCTTTTGTAGTAGATTTCTTATCCAAAATTCAGGTTATCAGACCATAAATTTTCTAAACCTTCCATCTTAATTTTTGTTTCATGCCATTCCGAATCTGGGTCACTATCAGCAACTATTCCAGCTCCACCAAAAACATAAATAGAAGAACCCTTAATAAGGGCTGAGCGAATAGCAACAACCGCAAAGCTATTATCTTCATCAACTTGACAAAAGAATGGCGCAGCATAGTATCCCCTATCTAAAGATTCATATTCGTCAAAATTTTTTAAAAATTCTCTAGGAAAAATACCAACTGCCGCAGTCGGATGTAGCAAGCCTATTAAATCTGTAGCTTTCACCTCAGATTTCAAATCCCCTATTATTGAACTATAGAGATGAAAAAGATTTCTAGCTGAAACTGCTTTTGGAGGCGTAACAGATAAATTATTAAGCGCCTTATACACTTGTTTCTTGATATCTTTAATAACAAAAGATTGTTCAGAAAAGTTTTTTTCTTCTGCCAAGAGAGAAACCAAATTATCAGCTGTCCCGGCCAGGGCGTCAATACTAACTTTTCCTGAATTAACTTCAAATAAAGTTTCAGGAGTTTTAGAAATATAAGTTCCTTGATTAGGGCAATGCCATAAAAAAATCGTTTCTCTTTCTACAGGAGGTAGTAATTTCAGAAGAGCATCACCTGCATTTCCAGAATGTATAGGAGCTACTCTACGCCTAGATAAAACAACTTTATCAATCTTTCTTTCTCTAATATCATTAACTGCATTTTTCACTCTAGAACAAAACTCACTTTTTTTTTCTTCGTCCTCAAAAGCACCTAAACTGAATTCACATTCTGACAGTGCTTGTTCAGGCGGAGTTGCATAAGAAACTTGCGACAAAGAAACACTACTCGGCCAATTCTTCCATATACCAGAGCCCTCTTGTCCAGAAAAACTTTTAGAAATTAAAAAACTCTGAGAAGTAGGCTTATCACTTGGCTCAAACCAGGTAACTGGACTATTAAATCGCCAAACCATTGCAAATTGCTTCTTGAGCTCTATATTGTTTTTAACTAATCGTACTGTGGTCTCGATTTGGCTTCGAAAAGGCTCACGTTTGTTTAAATCTTGAATCATTTTATTTAACTATTCCTACTACTACTAAGCATAAAGTTTTAGAATTTCTACCATATACCTAAAACTAACTCCATAGGGAAAATAAGTCTTTTGGATTCAAGCAAATGAGCAGCTAGCGTAGGAGGGAAGTACTGTCATGAACATTTTTACAAATTATCTTAGATTTTTTTTACATGCAGTATTAAGACTTTAGTGATGAAACATACTTTTTGATTAGAGACTATGCCAAATTAAATAATACATTTCCTTATGAGTATTAATAATATGCTTATTCTCAATAACCATACCCATAATTGGTTCACTCAGCTGATGAATAAATGCTTTTTGCGGAGTTAAGACTAAATTAGTAGTTAACTTTACCGACTCAGGCAGAAATCGAAACTCTTCATTACCTTCTTTTAAGGAAGTAAATCTTTTTTGAGTTAACTTTGTTTCATGTGCCATCATCTTTACGTTAATTTTTAACTTCCCTCTAGCTTTTGGAAAATTGATAGCGAAGTCGACACCAAGTACTTCGTACCACTTATCATAATCACACATAATAAGATAATCACTTCCAGGTTTGACAGTTTTAATAAGATCTAAATATACACCTCGAGTAGCTTCAACACCTTCATAATATTTAATAATACTCTCAGCACCTTCAAGCTTATAGAGGGAATTTAACTGAGGAACTATTTTTTGAAATTTTTTACGTTTTTGCAGTAATAAATTTTCTAAATCACTTGGAGGTGCTGCAACATATAACTCTCTAACTCCAAAAACTTCTTTTTTGATTAGAAGTTTTCTCTGCAAAGATTCAATAATGGAATAAACAGTTGATCTTTTAATAGCAGATTCTTTTGAAATTTTTAGTATACTTGTTGGCCCTAGAACCAAAGCTGCAAAATAGACCTTAGCTTCTTTCTCACTAAGGCCAATTTCTAATAGTACAGCTATAATTTGCTTAGAATTTAAGTTTTTCATAGTTATGCCTAAAAAATTGACAACTTTTATATCCTATAATTTTAATACTTTAAATACAAATTTTAAAATAACGTCGACATTTTAGGCATATATTTAAACATCTTAGTAATCTAGGCAGCATGATCAAAAAAATAATCATTATAATACTCTTGGCTACCTTAAGCTCTTTTAATTCTAGGGCTGAAAATCCTTATAAATTTAAAGTAGGACTTATTCTAACTCTTTCAGGAGAATGGGCCGAATACGGTATTGCACAAGAAAATTCTATTAAATTAGCTATCGCAGATAATCCTTCTAAATTCTCAAATATAAAGTTTTTTATAGAAGATTCTGAATATAGCACCAGAAAAATTATTTCTTCTTTTAATAAACTAATAGATCAAGACAAAGTAGATATAGTTTTTATTTGGGGAGTTGAGCCTGCAAGAATAATAGCACCTATCGCTGAAAGAAAAAAAACCCCTTTAGCAGTCTCCGCTATTATTCCAAACACAGCCATCGGATCAAACTATGTTTTTAGAACAATTAACTATGATAAGCAGTATGCTCTAAAATTACTAGAATATTTAGAAAAAGAAAAAAGAAAAAAAATTGCTATTTTTAAATCTCAACTTGCATACCATGATATTTTAGTTAATGCACTTATAGATAATGCATCAAAATCAATGAAATTTGAAGTTATTGCTGATGTTCTACCTAATGACTCAGATTTTAGAACATATCCAAATAAGATAATAAACAAAAACTTTGATTCTATTGGAGTTTTCTTATCTCCTAGGCAAATAATTCAATTATTAAATAACTTAAATACATACAAAATTAAACTTCCACTTTTTGGTCCACAAACCTTTCAGAGTAAGAGTTTAAATATTGAAGCAAATGGGAGACTTGAAAACGCAATTTTTGTCCATAATTATGTAGAAAAAGATTTCTATAAAAAATATTTAACTAAATACAAAAATGACCATCAAATCCCTTGGGGTGCAAATGCTTATGATTTTGCTCTTTTAACGTCAAGATTGTTTTCAAACATTACTAAGAAACCAACTGCAAAAGAAATTATTAAAAAATTTTCAAGTATTCAATCAGGACATGGAGCTGGAGGAAGTTATAATTTAGTAAATTTACCTGAAACTGGGCTCTTTTTTGATTATCAACTTAGCGTTCAAAGAATTACTAGTATTGGATATAAAACTATAAAATAAAACTTTAAACTAGAAGCTATGAATAATGACTGCTAGTTAATACGAGCTCCCTTCCATTCATACGTAACATCCACTTTCTCATTTGTCTTGCCATCTAAACTTACCGAAAAAACACTTTGCCCAGTTAATTTTCCATCTTTAGACAATTTTGCAGTAGACTTTGTGATGCTCCCGTCTTGATTCATTACACTAAACACAATTTCATTTAAGCTAGTTTTTAAAATATCTAAAGGAAAAGTTTTAACTAACTTTTTAGCTTTACCTCGTGATTTTTTAAGCGCAAGCTCTAATACAGATTTACCTACAATTTCTCCTGCATTATTCTCTTTTAGTATCAGAACTCCTTTAGGAGCATATTTATCTTTTGAACCTATACTTTCCCATGTCCAAGAACCTAAAAACTGTAAATGCTCATTTTTACTATCAAGCTTTTTTGTTTCCTTCGTAGCTTTTTCCAGAGGTAAATTCAGCGTTTGTTTTTTTCTTGATTTAAGCTTAAATGAAGCTTCTTCAACACTAGCAAACTCTTCACCATACCAATCAATTGAAGCTCCAGAAGAAACTTTCCCAGATTCTACTTTTTCATAACCAATTTTTAATTTCAAATCTCCAGAAAGAGAATCTTTAAGAAAACCTTTATAGAAAAGCTTAGTTACTCCAGCTTTTCTTAAATCTACCACTTCACCTTCTTCTGATTTTGCATTTTTATTCTTATCAAACCAAATTGATAACTCTGACAATTCATCACCTGAAACTTCACCATCAAAATCTTTATCCATTTGCTCAAGCACTTCATACCCATCTCTCCAGGAAGATTTCTCTATAGAATCTTTAAGACTAGCCATTTGTTTACCGCCATATGTCCAATTACCTATCAACTGTGCATATGATTTAATCTGCCCAGTTTTTTCAGGATCCAGAACTAGCAAAGGAAAACTTTCAGAACCTTTCCATACACTCCAAAATTTACCTATAGTTGGGCTAAGTGAAAATTCAACTAAAGTGTGATTTTCAAAACTATCAACTCCCTTCCAATCTAGTGATATAGGAGAAACTATATATTGAACTAATAAATCATCAACACATTGCTCATCAACAAAGTTTGACGGAACAGGATTACAATTTTCATCTAAATAAAAATCTTCTAATAGTTCATTTGTAACTTCACTGTGAGCTTGTTCACGGTAGTTAAACCAATTGCCACCTTGTTCATCAGCAATTTCTCGTGCTCTTTCATTGGCTAAAGTATTCAAGTCCATTGCTGACAGATTTGTAGTCATAGCAAAAATTTTCTGCATTATTTGTTGATCGCATCCTACTTCAGAAGGATTTACATATGTTGTATTTTCACAACCTACTATCATTTCTTGTATACAACTTAAATCAGCACCTGCACCACTTACGACTGGTAAACCTTCTTGACTTGCTGACAGTTTATTAACTGAAACTTGATAAAATAAATCATCACAAAAATTTAAACATGGAGCTCCATCACCACCACACACTTGGCATTCATCAAAAACCTGACCACTATTACATACTCCATCACAGCCAATATCTTCAGGAAGACAACATGCATTTAAATTTCCTAAAACTGCTTGACCTTGGCAGTCTCCATTGCAATCAACTATCGCATCTCCTCCACATGTATTTGTACAATCGACCACACTTGATCCACCACACTCAAATGCACAATCGTAATTTGTGCCTCCATTACAAATACCATTACAATCTACTGTGGCACGCCCACCACATTCTCCTAAGCAATCTACTCTGCTAGTACCATTACACAAACCGGCACAATCTTTTTCACTAGGAGTACAACAATTACCTAATCTATCAAAACCATTAGGATCCGATATGCAGCGATTATCATTTCCACCTTCAGTTCCTCCTCCTTGAGCCAGTATTGAAAATTGGCAAAGAAGCATCAGCGTGAAAACTTTACATAAGAAATTTAGTTTTTTAATGAAAATAGACATCTTAAATTTTTCCAAAAAGCAAGCGTTAAATAAACACATATACTGCTCGAATAAATAAATCTGAATTTACGCTGTGCATAAATTTCAAGAAAAAAAGGAAAAACCTAATCTCGAGTAATATATACTTTATAAAATCAAGCCTTATATTAGGCCTGCTACATTACCATCTTCAATGAGAGCTAAAGTGCTTCAACTTCACTAAAAAAAATAATTTATGGGTTTTCTACACCCTAATACTGCTAATTTAATGAATTTAAAGTAGAAACACCGTAGCCTTACACCTAAGACTTGAACGGTTAAGGAATTATAGAGAAATGCTTGTTTGGGATTACTATAGTTACAAACTTTACATCAAAACGGCTATTAATAAAAAAATGCTCCTTAAAGAGGAGCATTTTTACTAATTTATAGAATAAACTTGGTTGACTTACACTCTAATAAGCCGTCTCACAACTACCCATATTCTCACTTTCTCCACAAGAAGAAGCAGAACATGCGTTTTCAAAATCGCGATCCATTATAGTTTTTCTCTTAGCACTTTGAGCAGCTTCAACGGCATGACTACAAAGTTGTTTTACATAACTTGTAAGAACTGCAGGAACTGCTCCTGAAGTACTCATACCATGCTCTTCTTTCACATATGCTTTTAATTTTGAAACTACAACTAAACTACTTCCACTATCTGAACTCGCGTTTTCAAAATCACGGTCCATTATTGTCTTTCTTTTAGCGTTTTGTGCTGCATCAGCTCCCTTAGCACAAATTTTCTTCACATAATCAGTTAAAACAGCAGGAACTGTCCCAGAAGTACTCATTCCATGAGCCTCTTTTACATACGCTTTTAACTTAGAAACTACGATTAAAATATCTTTATCGCCCATTTACATTCCTCCAACAGAATAAACACTTACATATGCATTGGACTAAATTTTTAAGATATTGACAATAAATAAAGAAAAAATTAGCATTTTCGGAGACTTACCTCCCTTTTAAAGCCTATTTCTCTAGTAGTGTATTGAAAAAAAGGCTATTTTAATCTGGCTTCTTTGCTATTCTAGAAGGGTATGAAGGCAACAAATTTAAAATATAGTTTTTGGGCGTTAGTATTTTTACTGATATTTTTTTCATCCTGTAGTACCTGTAGAACAAAAAATATTGTCAAAGAAAAAGATGCTTCTTTAACTCTATCAATTCCGAGCTCCAACCTCCCCTACTTAAGCTTTAATCTTCATGGTCAAATAACAGACTTTAAAGGTCGGCCGATAAGAGGAATGAAAATTATTTCAGAAACTAAATTTTTAACAAGTAGAACCAAAACTGGCTTAAACGGTTTTTATTCTATTAATATCAATCAAGGTGCGGAAGAAAGTTCGAAATTTACTTTTATAAATGCCATTGGCGACAAAGTCTATTTTCAAAGACAGTTTTTAGGGCAAAACCCTACTAGATTAAATTTTAAGATTGATGATAAGGGGAGTTTATTGGCTGTTGATTGATTAAAAAATTCTAAATTTACAAATTTAACAAAACTTGCTAGTTTCATGGAGTAATAAATATGAAAACTGAATTGACATCAAATAACAAAACCCTCTCCTTAAATAACAAAAACTCTCTACTTATTTTTACTTTTGTTATTTTTACTTTTATAACAACCCTCAGTAGCTACTATGTAAATAATGTACATGCCCAACCGCATCAGCCTGACATTAAAACTCAATATGAACTAGGACATTCTGATGAAAATGGAGTTGAAAATGAAATTGAATATGTAATTATTTTAGCAAAACCTACTTCAAGATTTCATCGCAAAATGATTCTCGATAAAAAGACAAGATTTAATAACTCTACGTTTGAAAATGATCAAAACTCAAGAAAGAATACCTTAGAACAAAATAGAAATGATGTTAATTACACACTTAACTTTACGGATGGCGATCTGGATGGAACTATCTCTTTTGAAGGAGAATCTTCCACTTTATCGGGAAGTGGACATATAAATCCAACATCATGGGGAGCCGAGATTGAGTATACTTTTAATGGAGAAGATTTTGATGTAAGTGCAGGAGCTTCATGCTCCTCTAGCGGAAACCTTATAGACCAATGGTCAATAGAAATTAGCAATGATGAAGGCGACTCTATTTCTTTGAGCGAAGATAGTGGCGTATATGCTGTAGTATGTGAATACAAAAATAGTACTTACACTTGTAACTCGGAGGGCTATGTTAAATTTTCACAAAACACAGATTGGGGAGACTTCAGTGCGGGAATAAATAACGGAGAGCCTTTTATTTCTTGTAATGCTGAATTTGAAAATGTTAAATTAGAAGCCTCATACAATGATGAAAAGTTTTCTGCGAGTATAAGTGGAACTTTTGTTTATTAAAGACTTAAATAATTGCTATCAGATTTTTTTTTAAACGTTAATACATAACTCTTTAGGAACAAGCGTAATCTCTGAATAGCCCACATCAGGAGTCATTGCATACAAAGATTCTATTAATTCCCTAATAGTTCGGAAACTAATACTTTTATTTCCTTCACCAATTGAACCAATTGTCAGAGTAGAAAATCTGAATGATTTATTTGCCATAGCTAGTCTTACTAAAAGTGCTTTTTGCGTAAGTTTTGCTATAGAATAAACA